>JANPDQ010000459.1:0-1902 GCA_031431575.1 Polaromonas sp. | reverse complement strand
CGCCATCATGAAGCCGCGCCCAGCGTTGCACCAGTCAGCGCCCAGCGCCATCAGCCGCACCAGGTCAAACGCGCTGACCACTTTGCCCGCCGCGCCAATCGAAATGCGGCTGCGCAAATTAACGCCAATGAGCGTGTTGTGTACCAGCTGCAAACCTTCCTGCAACGGCGCGCCTACGTGGTCGCTGAACTCCACCGGCGCGGCGCCAGTGCCGCCTTCAGCCCCGTCCACCACAATAAAGTCAGGCGTAATGCCGGTGGCCAGCATGGCTTTGACGATTGCAAACCACTCCCACGGGTGGCCAATGCACAGCTTGAAACCCACCGGCTTGCCGCCTGACAGCGTGCGAAGTTTTGCAATGAAATGCATCATCTCGGTGGGGGTTGTAAACGCGCTGTGGCTGGACGGTGAAATGCAGTCCACGCCTTGCAGCACACCGCGTGTAGCGGCAATCTCAAGAGTGACTTTAGGCCCTGGCAATATTCCGCCGTGGCCGGGCTTGGCACCCTGACTGAGTTTGATTTCGATCAACTTGACCTGCGCGCCGCCCGCGTTTTGCGCAAACATGTCAGCGTTGAATGTACCGTCCGCATTGCGGCAGCCAAAGTAGCCCGAGCCGATTTCCCAGATCAAATCACCACCGTGCGTGCGGTGGTGCGCGCTGATAGAGCCCTCGCCCGTGTCGTGTGCAAAGCCGCCCATTTGCGCCCCCTTGTTCAACGCCAAGATCGCGTTGGCCGACAACGAACCAAAACTCAGCGCCGAAATATTAAACACGCTGGCGCTGTACGGCTGCGTGCACGGCGCATTCGATAGCGATGGCTCGTCAGGCGAGCCGCCAATCCAGATGCGAAAGTCGTGCGTGGCCAGTTTGGTCGGCGCCATGGAATGGTTGACCCATTCGTAGCCGCTTTTACCCACATCGAGGTGCGTGCCAAACGGCTGGTTGTCAGGCTCACCTTTGGCGCGCTGGTAAACCAGTGAACGCTGCGCGCGCGAAAACGGCGTGGCTTCAGAGTCGCTTTCAATAAAGTACTGGCGGATTTCTGGCCGCACGAATTCAAACAAAAACCGCATGTGGCCAATGATGGGGTAGTTGCGCAAAATGGCGCGCCTGGTTTGCTTCAAGTCATATATGCCAACGCCTACCAGTGCGCCGAAAACCAGCAGATACAGCCAGCCAACATTGAAGACCACGACGCTAAAAAGCGCGAGCAGCGCAACAAAAGCGCACAGCACGAAAAAGCTGTAACGCACTGGCAAGGCGGATTCGAGTTTTTTAATCATGGCGGCGTTCGAGTTTTTTTGGGTAATGCGCTTGCGGCGCAAAGCTACACTGCGCATCATAAAAGCGCGACGTGTCACCCAGACTGTCGAGCTGCAGCTGCCCCCGACTAAATCCAGCCAAACACCACTTAATTCCGTTTTTTCGCGAATATGACCAAAAATACCCCGCCAGAGCCAGCCGTGCCCTTCATGGAAGTGGTAGCCTTCGACGAGCTGGACGCCATTCTGGATGAAATGCGCACGCACTATGACGAAACGCCGCAGTGGGAATTTTGTGAAGGCTTCATGGCAGCGGTGATTTGTATGCGCAGGCCGGTTCCGGTTGAAGAGTTACTAGCCGCGCTGCTGGCTACGCCCGACGCGGGCGAACCCATTGACCCAGAAGGTGGCTCGTTTTTAAATGCCGACCAGCAAGCGCGCTTCATGGCGCTGTGGCAGCAGCGCTGGAGTGAAGTCCGCACCGCGCTCGACTCTGAAGTCGACTCCCTTGAAGACGAGCGCTGCTACCACCCCGAAGTGATGGACATTCGCGGCGCAATAGCTGAAATGCCGCCTGAAGATCAAGCCAAATTCAGTGAAGAAGATATGCCCGCTTTTGCGCAGGTGTGGGCGCTG
>JANPDQ010000458.1:0-20522 GCA_031431575.1 Polaromonas sp. | reverse complement strand
ACCATAGCAAGTTGGTACCACTCCTTCCCATCCCGAACAGGACAGTGAAACGACTTAGCGCCGATGATAGTGCAGATTCCTGTGTGAAAGTAGGACATCGTCAGGCTATTAAACCTGAACTAGCCCAGTTGATCTTTGATTAATTGGGCTTTTTCTTTTTCCAGTTTCGCTTTGCTGATTCGTCGCTGAATCTCATCTGCGGCACTTCGCATTAGGTTTGCTCAGTTGCCGCTGCAACGCAGCGAAGTTTCCAATCAAGCGTTCAGGATGTATGCGCCTTCACGTCTCGCGACTCCGCTTTTAACCAGTTCGCCGCACATTGACTCGACCCAGGGCTTGAACTCTAAGCCATTGAAGTACTGCTTTTGATAGTGCTGCAAGCATGGAGTGGATTTCGCCCAAGTTAAATAGTCAGAAAAAAGCTGTGTTTGTGACTCCAGCAACTTGAATTTCAGTAGCACTTTGGCCGCATGGCGCGCATGCTTCACTGGGTTCTTTACGAACGCATCAAGCCGCTGGCGGGCCGCACTTAATATTGTGGCGGAATAGTTGAAAATCGGCCCGTGGCCTGGTACGACAATGCTTGGGTTCAGCCGCTCAATCAAACCTAGTGTTAGTTCAACGTCGTCGAACGCGGTAATCCCTTCTAGTTCTGGAAAAACCACACCGAAACCGTTTTGCCACAGCGCATCTCCAGAAATAAGCACTCCACTAATAGGCTCAAAAAATATTACCGCGTGAGGATCATGGCCCCCGGCAGAATGAATTTGCCAGCGCTGCAGACCAAGCTGCATGTCAGCGCCAACATTCAACGTAAGGTCAAATTCAAACTGCGGACAAATCTGCCCAGTCGGAATATAAAAAAGTCCATCAGCGTCCCAAGAAGTCACCAGCTGAGCTTGACCGGGAGGAATGACGGTTTTTAATGACGAATACTTGCCTTGCAAAGCTGCATTTCCGCCGCAGTGATCGCTATGAAGATGTGTATTGATCAAAAAATTCAGAGGCCGCGCTTTAAGTCTTGACTCAATAAGTTCAAGCGTTTGTGCGGAGTGTGTGGCGTATCCGCTGTCAACTAACCAGCTCGAATCGCCATTGTCAAAAAAAATATTGTTCGATGAGAGCCACCCGCGCTCAAAAACCTCCACGCCCGCCGGCAATTTCACTGCTGCAACCATGGGCGAATTGAAACTACGCCGATAACGTCAGCTGCGTAACTCGCGACGCAAAATTTTACCGACGTTGGTTTTGGGAAGCGCATCTCGGAATTCAATGTATTTAGGGCGTTTATACCCTGTTAAGTGCTGCTTGCAATAGCTGCTGATGTCATCTTCAGTCAGGGTGGAATCACTTTTTACGACAAACACCTTGATGGCCTCTCCTTGCGAGCTGTCAGCAATACCGACAGCCGCGCATTCAACGACACCGGGGCACATGGAGATGACATTTTCAAGTTCGTTCGGGAAGACATTAAACCCCGAAACGATGATCATATCTTTCTTGCGGTCGATGATTTTGGTATATCCGTGCTCGTCCATGATTCCGATATCGCCGGTTCGCATGAAACCATCGTGGGTGAATGCTTTTTCATTTTCCAGGGGTTGCAAATAATAGCCCTTCATGACCTGAGGTCCCTTGATACAAATCTCCCCAGACTCGCCGTTTACCAAAGACACACCAGCATCGTCTTTGATGGCGATATCGATACCCGGTAGCGGAAGGCCGATGGTTCCGCTGAAATCTTTGCTGGTAATGGGGTTGTTGGTGCCAATCGCGCAGGTCTCGCTCATGCCCCAGCCCTCTACCATTGGGCAGCCTGTCACTTCTTGCCAGTGCCGCGCAGTTCCTTCGGATGCCGCCATTCCTCCAGCTTGCGAAACGCAAAGGCTAGAGAAATCCAGTGTCTTAAATTGCGGGTGTTGCAGTAGCGCGTTGAAGAGCGTGTTGACCGCTGGCAACATGTGAAATGGCCTTTTTTTCAGCACTTCAATGAATTTGCCAAAATCACGTGGATTCGGAATAAGAGTCAGATGTGCGCCCCAACGAATCGTCAGCAGGCTCAGCGTCAACGCGAAGATGTGATACAGCGGTAATGCCGCAATATTGTTGGTTTTACTGACGTCGCCGATTCGTTTAAGCGCCGGTGTAAACCAGGCTTCGGACTGCAAAACGGCAGCGATGATGTTGCGGTGCGTTAAGACCGCTCCTTTGGATAACCCGGTGGTTCCCCCGGTGTACTGCAAAAAAGCAATTGAATCAAGCGTGCACTGCGCTGGCTTTAAAGACATCGAACGGCCGGAATCAAGCGCGGTTGAGAATGCAGTTACTGCACGGCTATCGCCTAGCGGCAGTTTGTAGGGCGGGACCATTTTGGCCAAGTGCCGAACGGCGAATGTCATCCACTTTCCGTACCAAAAACCCAATAAGTCGCCCATCGAGGCCATTGCCACGTGTTTTACTGGCGTACGCTCGATCACTTCTGCAAGCGTTGCGGCAAAGTTTTCAAGAATAACGATCGCTGTTGCGCCCGAGTCCTTTAGTTGATGCTCAAGCTCCCGTGGCGTGTACAGCGGATTGACATTCACGCAGGTGTAACCAGCTCGCAAGATTGCGACCATCGTTACAGCAAACTGTGGAATGTTCGGCAGCATGATCGCTACACGAGCGTCAGGCTCCAACCCCAAACTCTGTAGCCAGGCCCCCAAAGCCGTCGACAGATCATCCAGTTCGGCGTAAGACATCCACGCGTCCATGCACACTGAAAAAGGTTTTGCTGCGTTTTTGCTAAACGACTCGCTAAGCATCTGGTTAAGCGATGTGAATTGCTCTGCATCAATCGTGTGTGCAACGCCGTCGGGATAACTTTTAAGCCAAGGTCTCGTCATATAAACTCCTCGGGCCATTGTGCAGTCCCTGACTCGTATCCAATATGGGACTTGCACCAATGGCGAGTTAGCGGGCGTCAAACGCAGCGAACAAATGGTTTAGTTTGGTCTCACAGGCGACAGCATCATCGGAGAAAAGTGACGCGATCCACTCGGTTTCGCGGCGGCTGATCAGGGTTAAAAATTCGTCGGCTCCGCGCATGGCCGCGAAAGCGTCAAAGCCGCTTTCAAGAAATTTTTGCAGCGACCCCAAACCAGCCGCAGCCGCCGGCGCGCGCATCATTTTCAGCAGTGTGCGCAACCCGGGCTTGCGGGTCAGATCGTTCAACGAGCGGCCCAATGCGAGCACCACTTCCAGCTGCTTGTGCCTGGCAGCAGGGTCAGCTACGCGACGCCAGCAAACGATGTAGCGGGCGGCGGTGGTCAACGTTGGCGCAGATTCCCCCGCATCCAGCCATTGGTGCGCCATCTCATTGTCCAGGCGCTCCGTCAGCGCGTGAACTTCAGCCAGCGCTGCAGCTGTGTTGACTACCGCCTGCGGGAATAGCTTGGCAATCGTGCTGGCGATGCGGGCAAACTGCTGGTCGCGACTCGCATAGTCCTTGTCACCATACAGTTCATCCAAAAAAAATCGCGCTGCTGATTCGTAGCGCGAGCTTTTAAGCAAGTCACCATAAGTAGCTTGAAAACGATTTGCCTGAAAACGTTTGACTTCGAGGCTGGCCAAACCCAACGAAGGGTGGGCACCACGCTCGGCGCGCAGCAGCGCAACAGCCTCAAGCGCCTGATGAATTTGATGAGCCGATGCGTTCATATGCCTAAAGAGTTCATGTTTACCCCAAGTTTATCTAGTAACCCCGCTCTATTGAAAACAGCAATCCCCATGCGAAACTGTAAGTAATGCAAAGAAGAACTCTGCTCAAGTTAGGTGTAGCCACCGGTGCCGTGCTGGCACTAGCTGGCGGTGCTGTCGCATTCATCAAGCCCGGGTTTGAGCGCGGCGAGTTGACGGCTGTTGGGCGCGAAGTGTTTCGTGCGATTGGTCTCGGCGTACTGGACAAAACTCTGCCCGATGCTGCAACCAGCAAAAACGTTGCGTTAGATGGGCTGCTGGCCGACATCGGCGTGCTGATAGCTGCATTGCCAGCCCATGCGCAGGCCGAAGTGTCCCAGCTCCTGTCGATTTTGAGCACGTCGGCTGGGCGTTATGGTCTAGCAGGGTTGGGCACGCCTTGGGCCGAAGCAACGGCTACCCAAGTTCAGACGGCGCTGCAAGACATGCGCTTATCAAGCCTTGCAGTGCGCCAGCAAGCTTATGCCGCGCTGCACGACATCACAGCAGGTGCTTACTTTTCCAAGCCCGACAGCTGGGCGATGCTGGGCTACCCCGGCCCGTTAAAGATTTGATCGCAGCACTTCACATAAAAAATGAGCCAAGTAAACGACCCCATCAAAGAAGGCTTAAAGCGCGGCTGGAAGGTCCTCGGCGGCGCATTCGGTGCGCCTCCTGAAAACATCACTTGCGACGTTGCCATCATTGGCAGCGGTGCAGGTGCGGGGGTTACTGCCGAATTGCTGTCCAAAGCGGGCTTGAGCGTGGTCATTATTGAAGAAGGGCCGCTAAAGAGCAGCAGCGACTTCAACCAGAAAGAGTCCGAAGCTTATCCGCAGCTATACCAGGAAAGCGCCGCACGTAAAACCGAAGACAAGGCGATTAACATTTTGCAGGGCCGCTGCGTGGGCGGCTCCACCACTGTCAACTGGACATCGTCGTTTCGCACACCTGCGCCAACTCTGAAGTTTTGGCAAGAAAAGTTTTTACTCAAAGACTTCAATGTTGACGCGATGGCGCCGTATTTTGACCAGGCTGAGCGGCGCTTGAACATTGGCCCTTGGCTGACCCCGCCAAATGAAAACAACGACCTGCTCAGGCGTGGCGCGGCCAAGCTGGGCATACCGGCATTGGCGATTGCGCGCAACGTCAAAGGTTGCTGGAATTTAGGCTCTTGCGGCATGGGCTGCCCCACCAACGCCAAGCAGTCGATGCTGGTGACGACCATTCCTGCGGCGCTGGACAAAGGCGCGAGGTTGCTGGTAGAGACTCGCGCCGAAAAGTTTGAGCTGGCCAACGGCAAGGTCACTGCACTGCTGGTGCGGTCTCTGGCATCAAATAATGCATCAAATGATGCTGTAGCGCAACAAATACAGGCGCGAACAGCTACTAAAATAATAGCAAAACACTATGTGCTTGCAGGTGGTGCCATCAATTCGCCAGCGGTGTTGCTGCGCTCCGGTGCGCCCGATCCGCACGGCACGTTGGGCAAGAGAACCTTTTTGCACCCTGTGGTGATGTCCTCCGGCGTGTTTGAGCAAAAAGTTGAGGCGTGGCAAGGCGCACCGCAAACGATTTATACCGACCATTTTCTGGACACGCAGGCGATCGACGGCCCCATCGGGTACAAGTTGGAAGCGCCGCCATTACACCCGGTTATTTTTGCGTCGACCGTACCTGGTATGGGACAAGCGCAGCACGATCTGCTGAAGGCTTTCCCGCACATGCACACGCTGCTGGCGCTGATGCGCGATGGTTTTCATGACCAATCCACCGGTGGCAAAGTCAAGCTGCGCAGCGACGGCTCGGCGCTGCTCGACTACCCATTGACCGACTACGTGATGGACGGCGCACGCCGCGCGTTGTTATCAATGATGGAAATTCAGTTTGCTGCGGGTGCTTTGAAAGTACTGCCGTTGCATGAAATGGCGCAGCCTTACACCACCTGGACGCAGGCCAAAGACGCTGTCAATGCACTGCCCATGAAGCCGCTGCTGACCAAAGTCGTCAGCGCGCACGTGATGGGCGGCTGCGGTATGGCAGGCATTGAAAAGCTGGGCGTGACGCGGCCGGACGGCGTGCATTGGCAGATTGAGAACTTGTCTATTCACGATGGCTCGTTATTCCCCACCAGCATCGGCGCCAACCCGCAGCTGTCGGTCTACGGTGCAGTCAATCGCTTGGCGCAAGGCCTCGCTAAAAAGCTGACGGGAAAAGATGTGCAGCTGGCCTGAGCTGACTTATCTGCTTTACCGTAACCGGTAACTGCAATGCTGGCGTGGATCCAAAGGCTGATCACTGCATTTTTGCTTGTGGCGGCTTGCGCATGGGTGGTTTACTTTAAAGATACGTCACCTGCTTCGGCCATCATTGGTTTTTTGCTGATCGCACTTGGCTACACCGGCTTTTTGGCTCTTGAATTTGTCCTGCTGCGATTTGTCAATCGCTCCGACCCAGCGCCGCAACCCACCGCACTGGAGTTGCTGAGGGCTTGGGCGGGTGAATCACGGGTCGCACCTGCGGTATTTTGCTGGCGTCAGCCATTTCGTTCAAACGCCATAGCAGACAACGTAGCCCTGCCAGGCGCAGTTCACGGTAAGAGGGGCGTTGTTTTCATCCACGGATTTTTTTGTAACCGGGGATTTTGGACACCGTGGCTCAAACGCTTGCAAGGCAGCGGCCATGCATTTGTCGCGTTGAGTATGGAACCCGTGTTCGGCTCGATTGACGACTATTCGCCGCAAATTGAAGCTGCGGTAGAGCAGGTGCGGCTGGCCAGCGGCATGCCGCCGCTGCTGGTGTGCCACTCCATGGGGGGCCTTGCGGCGCGTGCCTGGCTGCAAACCATGAAGGCCGAGGCACGCGTTCACCACGTGGTGACCATTGGCACGCCGCACGGCGGTACCTGGCTGGCGCGGTTTAGCCACGGCGTCAATGGAATGCAAATGCGATTGGCCTCCAGTTGGCAAAGCGGGCTTGACCTCAACATGCCCGCCGACCGCCACACGCTGTTCACTTGCTGGTACTCCAACAGTGACAACATCGTTTTCCCGGCGAGCACCGCCACCTTGCCAGGTGCCGACAACCGCTTGCTGCGTGCAGTTGCGCACGTTCAGATGGCGTTTGAACCACAACTAATGGATAAAACGCTTGGGTTGCTCTTCGAAACGCAGTCAGGGGTGCCGTCGCACTTACCATAGGCACTCCTGAGAAGCGTAAAACCAAGAAGATCAAAATGCCGTTAATTGTGGTGATGGATGATGATGCGGGAACCCGCATGTTGGTCAGCCAAGTGTTGAAAAAAGATGGTTATGAGGTGATGGCCGCTGCCGACGGCGCAAAGGGTTTGGCGTTGATCCGTGAGCACAAACCAGACCTGGTGGTCAGTGATGTGCAAATGCCCGAGCTAAACGGCTTTCAAGTACTTGAGCAGGTGCGCGGGGACGCCGCAATGGCCACCACCCCAATCATTTTGCTCACGTCACTTGCGGAGCGCGCGCACATGCGTATCGGCATGACCACTGGCGCCGACGATTACCTGACCAAGCCTTTTTCGCCCCTGGAGCTGCGTGAGGCCGTGAATGCACAAATCAATAAATTGGTGCGTGCAGATATCGCCCGGACCTTGGTGGTGGACTCTGCCGTAACAACTGCGTTGGCTGAGCAAGAGGCAAAAATCAGTCAGCTGTATGAAAAACGTTTGGCCAGTGACCTCACCAAACAGTGGCCAGACAATTCACTGGTGCAAGACAACCAGAAGTTTGCCAACGCCACAGTGTTGTTCGCTGAAATCAACCAGTACGCGCAATGGGCCCAGCACTTGTCCAGCGCCGAGCTGGGTGATTTAATTCGCCAGTTTTACGGTTCAACCGGCGACACCGTGCACTTGTTTGGCGCGCACTATATGCAGTTTGTGGGTGATGGAATGCTCTGCGTTTTTGTTGATGCGGGCGACACCTTGTCGGTAAACCACGGCCTGCGTGCGGTGCGCGCGGCGCTGGGGCTCAAGGATGCCGCCAAGCGGGTCAGCGGTTTTGCCAAGCAGCAGTTTGCTGATCGTGGCTTGCCGCTTTTTGCCCTGAATGTTGCACTGCACAGCGGGCCTGTAGCCTTTACCCAACTGGACGGCATGTCAGGCGGTAGCGCACAAAACGCACCAGTTGGCGACACGGTTGCCGCCGCTTTGAAAATGTTCCGGGGCGATCCCGAACTGGACTGGGCGCTGGCTGTCAGCGTACAAACCCTGCGCCAGGTCGCGGGCGCAGTGCGCACTGACCGCCGGGCGATGGTCAAAATGGCAGGGCGCGCGCACCCGCTCGATGTCGTTGAAATTACCGGACTTGTCTAAAACGCAGTGACCAAGCCTACCCAATCTCTTTTGACCGATAGCGCGCCTTCGGTTTGGTCGCTGCGCAGCGTGATGACTGCAAGTTTGCTGGTGTTTGCAGTGCTGCCCGCAGCCGTGGTGGGCTGGGCAATGCACCAAAGCAACTTGCAAACAGTAGATGCCTTGACCCGCCAGGTCATTGGCGGCGTTGTTCAGCGGGTACAGACCGGAACCCTTGAGCACGTCGGCCGAGCGCAGACCATCTTCAACGGCATGCTGCCTGAAGTTCCCAACCAGCAGCAAGCGCGCAGGGCGCAAGAGCTGCTTGACAACTCGGCACAGTTTGAAGCGCTAGCGTTTGCCTTGACGCGCATGACACCGGATGTGACGTATTTGTATCTCGGCACTGGCAAAGGTGATTTCTTGGGAGTCAGACCGGCGGTGGCAAGCTCGCAAAGCCAATCCAGAATAGGCATACAAACTTCCCTCGACGAGCGTCGGCGCTATTTCTCGGCCAGTAAGCCAGGCGACCGCAGCCAACCACTGCCCAGCGATACCGAGGCCTATGACGCACGAACCAGGCCGTGGTACCAAGCCGCGCTTAAAGCACGTGAGCGTGTCTTCACGTCAATCTACCCGGCGCGTTCAAACAAGCAGCTGGTCATTACGTTGGCGCAGCCCGTTTTTGGCCGCGACGGTGAAATCTCAGGCGTTTTTGCGATCGATTTGTATCTTCAGCGTTTGTCAAACTTGTTGCAGATTCAAAAAATCAGCGCCAACGGCGTGGCATTTATTGTGGATGCCGACGGGTTCATGGTGGCCAGCTCCACCGGCGACGAGCTATTTAGCGAGCGTGGTGATGCGCTGGTACGAAACAAACCCGACGAAAGCCGCAACCCGCTGGTGCGGCAGGCATATGCGCAGGTGCTGCCGGTATTGGGTCAAACCAAAGAATCATCAGTTCAGCGCGAGAGTTACGACGGCCGTGACAACAGCGGCGCAAACGCCCTGGTGGTTGCGATGCGGCCGTTCGGTGAAGCTGAAGGCCTGCGCTGGTCGCTGGTTGTGGCGGCCCCTGAAAACGACTTTACTGGCGACGCCCGCGCCGCAGTAAAACAAGCCTTGATGGTGATGTTGGCCGTGCTGGCGCTCGGCGCTGCGCTGGCAACTCTGTTTGCGCAGCGGTTTAGTCGGCGGTTTACAAAATTGAGCCAGGCTGCGGCGCAACTCGGCAGAGGCGAAGTACCAGATGTACAGACCAACGCCAAGATCGCTGAGGTGCGAGAGCTCTCCAGCGTGCTGCGCGCCAGCGGCGAAGAAATAGTACGTAACCGCGCCGCGATTTTGCAGCAGACCAAAGCCCTGCGTGACGCGAACGAACACCTCGAAGAGCGCGTGACGGAGCGCACCGCGCAGCTTGAAACTTCGCGCGAAGAAGCGCTGGCTGCAGCGCGGGCCAAGGCATCGTTTCTGGCCACCATGAGCCACGAAATTCGTACCCCGCTCAACGGCGTGGTCGGCATGACCACCCTGCTGGCAGACACACCGCTGGACCACGAGCAGCGCGACTACCTGCACACAATGCGAACGTCCAGCGATCAGCTACTGGGCGTGATCAATGACATTTTGGATTTTTCAAAAATCGAGTCCGGCAAACTTGACCTGGAAAACGAGCCGCTCAACCTGCAGGCCACGATAGAAGAAGCCTGCGACATGGCAGCCCAGCGTGCGCGCGAAAAAGGCATTGAGCTGCTGGCCGATGTTGACGCCGACGTGCCCCAATGGGTTTTGGGCGACGTGACGCGGCTGCGCCAGGTGCTGCTGAACTTCATCAACAATGCCGTCAAATTCACCGACAACGGGCAAGTAGTGGTGAGCGCGCATGTTCGTCAGGCGCACCATGAACTTGCCAATACACCCCCGGCGCTGCCAATGGTGCTGGAGTTTCGGGTCGAAGACAGCGGTATCGGTATTCCGCTGGACCGTCAGTCGTCGCTGTTCCAGTCTTTTACCCAGGTGGATGCATCAACCACCCGCAAGTACGGCGGTACCGGTTTGGGGCTGGCGATTTGCAAGCGCCTTGCCACGCTGATGGGCGGAGAGGTTGGGGTTCGCTCAGCTCCTGGCGCGGGGTCCACTTTTTGGTTTACAACAGCGCTTGCCCCAACCGCTGCACCCAGCCACGCAGCCGCAGATGACGAATTTGCCAGCCTGGCCGGCAAACTGGCACTGCTGGTAGACGACACCGCATTGAACCTGCGCATACTTGACAAACAGCTCAAACGCTGGGGCATGCACACCACTGTCTTTGAACGTGGCCAGGCTGGCCTTGACTGGCTTGCAAACAATGCCTGCGACATCATCATCACCGACATGCACATGCCCGAGATGGACGGCGAGGAGTTCACCCGGCGGGTTCGCCAGCGCACCCCTGACGCGCATGTGGTGCTGCTCACATCGGGCGTGATGCCAACTGGGCTCGCCGCCAAACTTTTTGATGCGCGGCTTCTCAAGCCCTATCGGCAGTCGCAGCTATTTAATGCCCTCAGCCGGGTGGCAACGCTGCCGCAGCAAAACGGTTTAACAGCGCTTGCGCCAGCCGCTGCGCAAAATGCGCCTCAACATTTGCTTCAAAAACTGCCCCAGAAAAACCAGTGCATCTTGGTGGCAGACGACAACGCTATCAACCTGAAAGTTGCGCTGGCCATGCTCGCCAAGTTGGGTTACGACGCAGCCACCGCCAGCAACGGCCGTGAAGCTGCGGACATGGTGAGCCAGTCGCTTTCAAAGCGGCCAGGAACCGTTGCCTACGCCGCTGTATTGATGGATGTCAACATGCCGGTGATGGATGGCCTTGAAGCCACGCAGCTGATTTTGGCAACCCACCCCGGTATAGCGCCGCCGCTGATTGCCCTGACCGCCTCGGTGCTGGAAGAGGACCGCCAGCGATGCATTGACGCTGGCATGGTGGGCTTTTTGACCAAGCCGATGCGTATTGACGAGCTAAGTGAGGCGCTGGCGCGTCATGCGCCAGTTGCACCAAACGCTATAAATAAAATAGCAGCTGGCGCCCTTGTTGATTCGGCTAATGCCGCAAATGGCTTCAAACAGCCAGAAAATCAGGTGCTGGTTTTAGATGCGAGCCGCCTCGACGCCTTTAGGGAGTTTGACGACGAACAGCTCAGCATGACGCGGGAAATCGTGGAGCTGTTCATCGCTGACGCACCCCAACGGGTTGAAGATATTGGCCATGCGCTGCAGTTGGCTGACAGTGGCCGGCTTGCACTTGCGGCGCACGCTCTGAAAGGCGCAGCGGCCAATGTTGGTGCCGCTGCGCTGGCAGACAGCTGCGGCAACCTGGAGCATGCGTGCCTGCAAGGCCAGTGGCCTGAAAATGCAGCGGCCAACGTTGAACACATCGGGCAGCTCAGCGAGCAGAGTATGGCTGCGCTTGGGCACTGGCTACGCGCACACCAGTCGCCAAGCCACCCGCGGCACCCAACGCCGTAAAGGCTCTAAACTTTGCAGGCTATGGCGTGAAGTCTGCCGCAGCCGCCACCTGTGACCGCGCATGTAAACGCGCCAAAGCACAAGAGTGCAACCAGCACCGCTGACGAAGTACCCCAGTGTTCTAAAAATTGAGTCACAACGTGCTAGATTACGCCTCAACATGAAGCCGCAAATCCCAGCTGTTGATGATTTGTATGCACACCTCACACCAATTCTTGGCACCCTTGCCATGCGCGGTGTGGTGCACAGCTACCTTAAAAAAGCGCTGCTGATCAAGGAAGGCGAGCAGGGCGACAACGTTTTTGTGCTGCTCAAAGGCAGTGTCAAGGTGTTCTCCACGCACGCCAATGGCCGCGAGATCACCTATCGCAAGATTCAAGCGGGTCACTATTTTGGTGAAATGTCGCTCGACGGTGGGCCCCGCTCAGCCTCGGTCATGGCGCTGGAGCCCTGCACCTGCGCCGTTCTGACCCGCCGCAACGTCATCGAGTATTTGGCCGAGGAGCCTAAATTTGCACTTGACCTGGTATTGCAAGTCATACATCGGGCGCGCGCGGCCACTGAAGTGGCCCGCAGCCTGGCGCTGCTCGATGTGTATGGGCGACTGGCTGGCATGCTGCAACAAGACCTTGAAGACTCGCACTACAAGTGCCAGGCAGGCTTTAAAGCCAAAGTTGGCCTGGCCGCCGGGACAGCGCTGCTGGAGCCGCATATTCTGGAGCCCATCACCCACCAGGACATTGCTGGCCAAATTGGCGCATCGCGCGAAGCGATCAGCCGCATCCTCAAAGAGCTGGAGCGGGGTGGCTACCTGGTCATGAGCACCAAGCGCATTACGCTGCTTAAAAAACTGCCTGAGCGGTACTAGGATTTGCTATTAATTAAATAGCTGTTTGCGCCCGTATTTGTTGGGCTAGAATCAATTTTTACCTTAAAAGTAAGCTTTACCTATCATTTTTGAGGTTTTTGAAAGTTTTCCACCGTGCTGCTACGTTGTCAGTCTTGTTTTGCCCAGTGCCCTGAAGGCAGCAGGTTTTGCGGTAACTGCGGCACACCCCTGGGCGCGGGCAGTTTTGCTCTGTCTGGCGCATCGCCAGACGGCGGCCGGGGTGGCTTAAAGCAAGCAACCATCGTTTTTGCCGATATTGTCAGTTCCAGTGAATACGTAGCAGCGCTGGACGCAGAGCAAGCCATGGACCAACTGCGCCCTGCCATGCAGGCCATGTGCCGCGAGATCGAGCGTTTTGACGGCACCGTGGTTCGTACGCTGGGTGACGGCATCATGGCCCTGTTTGGCGCGCCGCTTGCCCTGGAAGGCCATGCAACGCTGGCCTGTGAAGCAGCGCTGGCCATGCAGCAGACCTTTCAAAACCACCCGCAGGGCCTGCGCATTCGTGTTGGTTTGCACACTGGGCAGGTTGCGCTGGATGCAGATGCAGCCGATGCCAGCAAGGGCGGTGGCGTGCATGGCCATGCCGTTCATTTGGCCAGCCGGGTTGTGGCGCTGGCGGAGGCAGGCGGTATCTGCCTCACCGCTGCTACCTATGCGCTCGTCAAAAGCAGTTGCGACGTGCGGTCAGTGGGCGCACAGCTCATGAAAGGCATCGCCGAGCCAGTTGAAATTTACCAGCTGGTGGCCATGAAAAGTCAGGCCCACAACGCGGCTTTTCGTGAAGCCGTTTTGTCGCCTTTTCGGGGGCGCAACGCTGAGTTGGCCGCGCTGCAAGACGCTTTGAGTTGCGCGCATGCTGGCAATGGTCAGGTCGTGGGATTGTCGGGTGCACCCGGCAGCGGTAAAAGCCGTTTGTGCCATGAGTTCTCGCAGTGGTGCAAAACCAGGCAAATCCCCGTTTGGGACGTGCGCGCCCAGCTGTATGGGCACACTACACCGCTTCAGCCAGTTTTAACGCTGCTGCGCACATGCATTTTTAACATCAGCCTGGGGCATGACGCAGCGCAGGCTAGGGGCTGTGTTGACGAACGCCTGGCCTCGTTGGGCTCGGCCATGCCGGGTGATGCGGCATTGTTGTATGAGTTTTTAAGCATTCACGATGCCAGCAGCTTGCCAAGCGGCTTGAGCCCCAAAGCCAAGCGGGCGCGCTTGCTTGGTCTGCTGCGTGAGCTGATCCAGCACATGGGACGCAGCACCTGCGTCATCATTTTTGAAGACCTGCACTGGCTGGACGACGCCAGTGTCGAGTTTTTACTGACCCTTTGCGAAGCTGTGGATGGCACACACCTGCTGGTGGTGTTGAACTACCGGTCTGGCTACCACGTGCCCTGGCCTGCTTTAGCGCATTTTCGTGGCGTAGTGCTGGCAGACCTGAGTGAGGGCGACACGCAAAGCCTGGTGGCAACCCGGCTTACTGACTACCCCGCCTTGATGGGTTTTTTACCGCTGATCGTCGAACGCTGTGCGGGCAATCCTTTTTTTGCTGAAGAGCTAATCAGCACACTGATTGAGAAAACAGCAAGCCTCAAGCTTTCAACGCAGAACCCCCCCAACATCGCCGTCTTGTCGCAAGCCCTGCCTGCCACTGTTGAAGCAGTAATTGGCGAGCGAATAGACCGCCTGGCCGGTACGCAAAAAACCCTGCTGCATATTTGCGCGGTGATTGGCAAGGAAATTCCGCTGTCGATCTTGCAGCAAGTGGCGGTGTATCTGGTCAGCCAGATGGAAAACGAGCTCGACGCGTTGTGCGAAGCCGATATGCTCAAACTGCTGCGCGAAATTCTGGGCGGCAAGCACTTTGCGTTTCGCCACCCGTTGATCCAGGAAGTGGCTTACACCACCCAGCTCAAAGCTCGCCGCGCCAACTTGCATGCGGCGGTAGCCGTGGCGATGGAGACGCATTACAAAGCGCAGCCCGGCGAGTTTGCGGCGCTGGTGGCATACCACTTTGAGGCTGCCGGGCAGTTTGTTCAAGCAGCGGTGCATGAAGCTGCTGCTGCCAAGTGGCTGGGCTCTACCAATTCGGCGCAAGCCATCAAGCATTGGCGTAAAAGCTGGACGCTGCTGGAAGGGCAAGACCGGACGCTACAGGTCAACAGCCTGCGCGCGCTGGCTGGGGGGCGAATTGTTTTCTTGGGCTGGCGCGAAGGTATCAGTCCTCAAGAAGTGCAGCAAATCATTGATGAAACCCTGCATCTGGCCCAAGATGGGGACACCCGCTTGGTACAGCTTTTACTGTTTGCACAGGGCCGAATCCTGCTGTCCTCAGGTTGTCCAGCGGACGACTACGTCGCCTGTATCAACAGGGCGCTGGCCCTGAGCCAGCCCGGCACGCACGTGGGCCGAATTGCCATGCTTCATGTCGCGCTGAGCCAGGCTTGCGCCTGGGCAGGCTTGCTGCGCGAAGGCCTTGACGCCAGCGATGTGGCGATGGCAGGGCTTCATCAAATTGACAGTTTTGACCGCGAGTTCATTGGCTTTAGCATTGAACAGTGGGCGATGGGCATCAGGGCGCGGCTGCTAATAAAAAGCGGCCTGATAGATGATGCCAAACTGTGCATTGCACAAATGCTCGCGGCAGATGACCCGGCAGCCGACCCTGTCATCCGGCAGATCACCCATCATCTCCATGTTGAATTGGCGGCCCTGACCCGGGACGCGGCGCTTGCCTCACATCATGCTGGAGTGGTGAGTTCCTTGGCGGCTCAGTTTTCCAGCCCTTACGCCAAAGTTTTCAACTTTTGGAGCCTGGGCATCGCCAAAGAAAGCACAGGCCATTTGGCTGTTGCGCAAAGCAGCTTTTCGGATGCGCTAACTTGCATTGTCCAGACCAAAGTTGGCACTGAGTTTGAGGCTGAAATCAAAGCTGGTCTGGCAGAGTGCCTATACAAGCTGGGTCATCTTGAACAGGCGCTGGTAGTAGCGCAAGAAAATCTGGCCGCGTCTGAATTGCGCAGCAACAGGGTGGCGCAATTGCGTGCCCAGCTGATTTGCGCGCGGGTTCTAGCCCACGGCACCGTACAGGCCCGGCAGGAGGCAGCGGCTCATTTAAGCCAGGCCGAGCAACTCATGATGCAAACTGGCGCAGGTGCTTACGCGAATGCGTTGCGTGACGCGCAAAGCGCCATCAGCTCCCAAGGCATTTAAAACTGTGCATGGCGTACAAGCAGTGTGTATTCACGCATGCCGTAACTATCAATCAATGTAGTTGAAGCTTTGAAAGTGTGTTCGCAATAGTGTTGCCAAAACGGCGCGGCCGCTGTGTAGAGTTCTGGTGTTGTACCCATGCCATGGGCCGGTGGGGATAAGAAATTAACTGCAAAACCGACGCGGCTGTTGGCATGCATATCGGCCAGCGTTGCTTTGACAAATTCTGTCCAGACTGCATCGGTGTGTTGCAGTTTGACGTTGAATATTCCGCTGGCCACGCAGTAGTCTGCAACGCGGGGGCTGCTGCTGGCGACTGAAAATTGCGCCAGCTGGTAGCTGCCTGACAAGCGCTTGGCTTCATCAATCATGGCCCGCGACAAATCCACGCCCCAATAGTCAATCTTCATGGCCCTGAGTCGGGCTGACATGAACTTCAGCAGTGCCCCATAACCGCAGCCCACATCGTTGACTGAAAACGGTTGCCTGCGACCAAACAATTTCAGGAGTTGCACAAAGCGCAACTCCTGAGTGGGCACACACGACCAGTCCACCCCAAGTGGTGTGGCGCCGTAGCGCAGCACCTTGCGGCTGTAATAGGCCTCAATGTCTGCCTTCACGGCCGCCAGTTCGGGCTGGTTGGGCGTCATCTTTTTCGATTCAAGACAAGGCAGACCCGCGTCACTTTCTAGTGGTTGGCTTTTTGACAGCTAGCTGCGGCTGCATGGGCAGTGATATGGTCAAGTAATCTTGTTCAAGGTAATGAATCGGCCGACTGATACCGGTAATTCTCACTTGGGCATTGGCCTTGTCTCCGCGCATGTCGTGCGAGGTAAAGAAAATTGGCAGTGGCTTTGCAACACCAAAATTCTTCACAATTGCTGCGACGATGGCTTGGTCACCGTCTAGGCCTTTCACATTTGACTCATGCTTTTGAAGACTGGTCAAATATTTGAACCAGCGATTTTTGGCTTCATTGTTTCGGGCACACAGGTTCAAGGCCGCGCAGCTGGTTTTAAAGGTGCGACCTTTTTTGAAAAGTTTGAACTCGGTTTGCAACTCTGCCAATTCTTCCACGCCGCCTTGAAGTGAGTCAATGCCTTGCGAAGGCGCAAAACGCAGATTCAACTCATCCAGGATGCTGCCGACGAAGATGTCATGCTCTTTCATGAACCAGCCCATAAGTGTTCTCCTTCGCGTTCTAGGTAAGCCCAATAGCAGGCAATGCATATTAAGCGAGTTGATAGCGATTTGCCTGCTTTTTTGCACAGGAAACCTCGAGAACACCTTGTACCTGGCAACGTGTCCGTCACTTAATCTTGGCTTGGCGCGAGCGCATCACCTAGTGATGCATCAGCGTTTAACTTGGCAGTCTGCTGGCTGCACCGCATCTGCTGAAAGCTCGCCCATACTCTTTAACTGCGCATACAGCGGCGTAAAGTCCGGTGCCGTCATGTCAAACAGCTGCTGAAAACTATCAATTACAAAATAGGTTTGCTGGTAGCTGTCGATGTTGTACTTGGTACGCATGCAGCGCAGCAAGTCGAGCGCAATCCGCTGTGGCTCATTGCTTTTCACGGCATGTACAAGCTCACCTGATGAGCTCAAAATGCCTGCGCCGTAGGCTCTCAGTCCATCAGTCTGCTGCATCAGCCCAAACTCAATCGTGTACCAGTACAGCCGCGCCAATTGCTCGCACGCGCCCAAGGTGTGTGCCTTCAGCCCGCCTGCGCCGTAGGCTTGCATGTGGTCGGCAAACACCGGGTTGAACAGCAGCGGTACGTGGCCAAACAGATCGTGAAAAACATCAGGCTCGACGATGTAGTCAAACTCTTCAGGCTTGCGTATCCAATCCGTCACGGGGAACTGGCGATTCGCCAACAGTGTAAAAAAAGGCACTTCAGGTATCAACCCAGGCACGGCTACCAATTGCCAGCCGGTCGCTTTGTAAAGGCGCTCGTTCACATTGTCAAAACGCGGGATGTGTGTGGACTCGCCCAACGCGGGCAGGGCGGCGATGAATTCATCGCACGCCAGACCGGGCAATAGCTTTGATTGCCGCTCATACAACAGCCGGTACGTGTCGTGGTCGGCTGGGGTGTAGGCGGCATAGTTTTGCGGGCAAGTGTAATCAAGAGCGACTTGGCCGTCGCGCGAGTAGTCGCCGCGCGGTGGGCGGGTGCTGTTACCGTAAACAACAGGCGCCAAAACCTCCGTTTGGGCTGAGCCTGTCGAAGCCTTTGACTGCGGCCCTTCGATAGGATCAGGACAGGCGCCTTCGACAGGATCAGGGCGAACGGTTTGTGGCGTCATGCCGTCCGTCGTCATTTGGCCAGCACACCGCGCCGCATTTGATCCAGCTCAATGCTCTCAAACAGCGCCTTGAAATTGCCTTCGCCAAAACCATCATCACCTTTGCGCTGGATAAACTCAAAAAAGATCGGGCCGAGCTGGTTCTCGCTGAAGATTTGCAGCAGCAGCGCACCCTTTTTGCCGTCCACCAGCACACCGCGCTTGTGCAGCTCGGACACGTTTTCGCCATGGCCGGGAATGCGTTTGTCGATCAGCTCATAGTAAGTGTCAATTGTGCTGAGCAGCTTCACGCCTTTGCTGCGCATCATGTCTACCGTGGCCATCAAATCGCCGCTGCCCATGGCGATGTGCTGAATGCCTTCACCGTGGTATTTTTCCAGGTATTCCTGTATTTGCCCGGCTTTTTCATTGCCTTCTTCATTGATCGGGATGCGGATTTTGCCGCAGGGGCTGGTCATGGCCTTGCTTTTTACGCCCGTGACCTGGCCTTCAATGTCAAAGTAACGAACCTCGCGAAAGTTAAACAGCCGCTCGTAAAAGCCAGCCCATTCGTCCATGCGGCCACGGTGGACGTTGTGGGTCAAGTGGTCGATGTAAGTCAGGCCGTGGCCTTCTGGATTGAGTGCATCGGCCGTGATGCCATCGAGCGGCTTGAAGTCCACATCATAAAAACCAATATTGCCGATGTCACCTGGCTGAGCGCCGTTCTTGCCGCGCCACTGGTCGATGAAATAGATGATGGAATCGCCAATGCCCTTGACGGCCGGAATGTTCAACTGGCCCGGGCCTGCTGTGTCGGCATAGCCCCAAGCGCCGAGTGAAATCGCGCGCTCATATGCCGCTTTGGCGTCTTGCACCCTGAAGGCAATCGCGCACACGCTGGGCCCGTGCTGGCGCGCAAAGCGCTGAGCAAATGAGTCGGGCTCGGCATTGATGATGAAGTTGATGCCGCCCTGGCGGTACAGCGTGACGTTTTTGTGGCGATGTTTGGCTATTGGCGTGAAACCCATGCGCTCAAACACCGCAGCCATGGCCTGCGGGTCGGGCGCGGCGTATTCAATAAATTCAAAGCCGTCGGTGCCCATGGGGTTTGCCCACGCTGATGTACTGGCCCCCACGCTTGTCGCTTCGCGTACTTCACTGCCCCCCTCGGGGGCTGCGCTTGCTTGGGGCGGCCCGTCGCCGCGCGCGTGATTTTCAAATGACAGGGGTGCGTTCATACAAGTCTCCAAAAAATTGACTGACTGCTTTGCACTGTAAAGGCGAAGGCAGTCAATTTTTCGGCGAAATCGATTCAGAATGCAGTCAGAAGCGCATAAAAGCTGCGTCTGGGCACCTCGATGCGCCCAGAAGCCGCGTCACATTATTTTTGTAGGGCGGCTGGTGCAGTTGCGAGCAGGCGTGCGGCCAAAGCGGCGTCAACGCGTAATTGCTCTTGCTTTGAGAACAATTGTTCACTGAGCCGCTGCAACTGCTCAGGGCTGGCCTTTTCTGCCTGGGCGCTGGCATAGCTGTTCAGCCGGGTTTGCCAGTCGCGGTCTTCCTTGTCGTTCTGGGCCAGCTGCGTGGCGGCCGCCTCGCCGTATTGGGCGCGGCGCTGGGCAAAGCGGTCTGCATCGGTTGCGCCGCTTGCGTTCAGGGCTGCGGTTTGGGCGGCAACATTTACCTGTGCTGTGGCTTGGTCGCGCTCTATGCGTTGGGTTTGGCCTAGCTCGTTTTCGTTGTCTAGCAATGCAGCCCGCTTTTGCGCAGGGCTCAAGGTGCTGCTTCGCTCAATCTCTAAGCGGGCCAGGGTATAGCGGTCTAGGCGCGCTTCTTCGGCAAACATCGCGTCGTATTCCTCACCGGAAAAGTGCTGCAGGCGTGCGTTTTGGCGGGCGTCGAGCGCAGTGCGCAGATTGCGCGGGTCGCTCGGGTCAGCGGGCGGCTTCAGTGTGCTTAACGTGACCCGGTAGTCAACATAGCGCCCAAGCAGCTCGGTAGCGCGTGCTGCCAAAGTGGTCGCGAAGTACCGGGGCACCAGCGCAATAAGCAGTTTTTTAAGCTGAGCCGGGTCGCGAATGTCTTGGTCTGCGGTCACCTCAAACAGCATTGCCTCAAAAGTTGGGGCTAGCGCAGGTGTCAAAAACGAGTCGTTGGCCTGGTAGCGTAAGGCTTGCTCAAATCCCGCCATCAATGCCTGGTTGCCAGGGTTGCTGGCCAGTGCTGCGCCGCCGTTTGACGGGACGGCTGCAAACGCTTGGCCTACTCTGGGTGTGCCGGGCGTTTCCCGTTCGCCCCCGGCCACGTACCACAGCACTGCTACGCACAGCGCAGCAGTAGCAACGCTGGCCACCAGCGTCTTGCGCATCACAGCCCGAGCAGCTTGAGGCGGTTGGCGTGCTGGCGGTACAAAGTGACCGGGTCTACTGAAAACCAGTCACGCAGGCCCACCACCTGATTCACTTCGTCCAGGTGGTTTTGGCGGTAGTCGCCCAAGTGCTTGCCCAAACGTGACGAGCAGGCGGACACCAGGCCGTCGTTGGCTCCGCTGATCACCAGGCTCATGATGCTGAG
>JANPDQ010000457.1:0-3149 GCA_031431575.1 Polaromonas sp. | reverse complement strand
TTCGATCCGCCTCAGTAAAGTTCTTGGCCAGCTTGGCCGCCGCGCGATCGGCAATCAATGCTTGAATACTTGCGTCGTCCAATACCGAGCCTGCCTGAAGGTATGCAGCTACATCGCCTTGCAGCAAACCCAGGCAAGCGCCCAAACCCTTGAGCAATCCAGCGTGGCTTGGCGAACGGCTTTTGTTGACTTCAGTGGCAAGGTCAAACAGCACGGCAACCGCTTCGGGCGTTGAAAAATCTTCGTCCATTGCCGCTTTGAACCTTGCCGCATACGGGTCGGTCCAGTCGATGGTGACAGCATGCGGCGTGACCAGTTCAAGCGCTGTGTACAGGCGCCTCAAAGCGCTGCGCGCGTCGTCTAGATGTACGTCGCTGTAGTTCAATCCGCCCCGGTAATGCCCTCGAACCAGAAAAAACCGAATCGTCTCGGCATCGTATTGCTTGAGCACGTCACGAATGGTGAAAATATTACCCAGGCTTTTCGACATTTTTTCGTTGTCGATATTGACAAAGCCGTTGTGTACCCAGTACCGGGCCATCGGTTTGCCAAAAGCGCCTTCGCTTTGGGCGATTTCGTTTTCATGGTGCGGGAACTGCAGATCGACCCCACCGCCGTGTATGTCAAAGGTCTCGCCCAGGGTGGCGCAACTCATGGCCGAGCATTCAATATGCCAGCCCGGCCTGCCTTGGCCATAGGCACTGGCCCACTTGGCGTCTTCCGGCTCACTGGCCTTGGCCGATTTCCACAGCACAAAATCCAAAGGGTCCTGTTTACCGTCATCAACGGCCACACGCTCACCCGCACGCAGTTCATCCAGCGACTTGCCGGAAAGCTTGCCATAGCCTGCAAACTTGCGTACTGAATAGTTCATGTCGCCGTTGCTACCCTGATAAGCCATGCCTTTGGCTTGCAAAGTGGCGATGATGCCCAGCATTTGCGGCACATAGTCGGTCGCGCGCGGCTCCAGGCTGGGCCGCTCAATGCCGAGCTTGCCAATGTCTTCGTGCATGGCCAGCACCATCTCATCTGTCAGCGCCCTTATGGTTATGCCGCGCTCTACCGCTCGCTTGATAATTTTGTCGTCGATGTCGGTGATGTTGCGCACGTAAGTGACTTGCAGGCCAGACGTTTTCATCCAGCGCTGGACAATATCAAACGCCATCATCATGCGGGCATGGCCGATGTGGCACAGGTCGTATATCGTCATGCCGCACACGTACATCCGCACCTGGCCCGCAATTAATGGCAAAAATGGCTCCACACGCCGGCTCAGCGTGTTGTAAATCCGAAGGGTCATGGGAGGTGTAAAAAGGGCTCTGGTCTGAGGCGCTAAGTGGGGCTGCTTTGAGGTCTTGAAACTATACCCCTCGGCTACAATCAAGCAGTATATCCAGCCACCACCAAGGCTAAAAAGGCATAAATTAATGTATAGGACCTAGGTCATGAACGCTTCGCTTCTTCGCACTTTTTACAGTTCAGGCAAGGCCCGAGCCGGAGCAGCCGCGTTTGCGCTGGCATTGTTGGGGACATTTTCAGTACCGTCAGCATTTGCAGACGACTACAGCGACGTGAATGCACTGGTGCGCGCAGGCAAGATGGGCGAGGCACTCACCAAGGCTGACCAGTACTTGGCAGCCAAGCCGCGCGACCCACAAATGCGATTTTTAAAAGGCGTGATTCAAACCGAAGCTGGCAAACCGGCCGAAGCAATTGCCACCTTCACGCAAATCACGCAAGACTACCCGGAACTGCCAGAGCCATACAACAACCTGGCCGTGCTGTACGCGGGCCAAAGCCAGTTCGACAAAGCCCGCGCAGCTTTGGAAATGGCCATTAGAACTAACCCCAGCTACGCCACAGCGCATGAAAACCTGGGCGACGTTTACGCCAAGCTGGCCAGCCAGGCTTACAGCAAGGCGCTGCAACTCGACAGCGGCAACGTAAGTTTGCAGCCCAAGTTGACATTGATTCGCACGCTGTTTGCCCCCGATTTGCGCGCGCAAAAACCAGTGACGTCCGCAGTTGCTGCAGGGCCAGTAACCCCCCCGCCTGCGACAAGTGCAAGAGCGCCAGCGGCCGCTCCCGCCGTACCTGCTCCCGCAGTGGCAGCCGTACCCGCAGCTCCAGCACCCGCATCCGCCGCCGTTGCCGATAAAGACATCGAGGCCGCAGTTCGCGCTTGGGCCGCCGCATGGTCTGCAAAAGATGTCAGCGGATATTTGAGCGCCTACGGAAAAGACTTTGACACCCCGGGGAGCCAGTCGCGCAAGGCGTGGGAAGACGATCGCCGTGCGCGTATCGTTGGCAAGTCCAGCATCAGCGTGAAGTTAAACGACCTGGTGATCAGCGGCAATGGTGCAAAAGCCACGGCCAAATTCAAGCAGTCGTATGCTGCAGATTCCTTGAACGTTACCAGCCGCAAAACGCTTGAGCTTGTCAAGGCCGGCGAGCGCTGGGTGATTGTGCGGGAATCAACTGGTTGAGCACAACCGCAGGAAGCGGCGCAAATAGCGCCACTACAGATAACTTGTCCCTACTCAGTAAACAGTGCCCCGCAAAATGAGATGCCTTGCCATCCCAGCCCTAGGCGCATGGATCGCAGTCGCGGTGCTCTTGTCTTTCGCGCCGTCAAACTACGCCCACGCCGCGTCAAAAAAGAGCAAAAAAAACGACGACAGCAGCAAGGTAGCGAAGCGATCTTCCCCTACCAAGCGTGCACCACCCGTTAATAGCGACGGCCAGGCCGAGGCTCGGCTGATTGAAATTTACAAACTTATTGGCCAGGCCAAAACGCGGCCGGCGCTTGCGCTGGCTGAAAAATTAGTCAGCGAGCATCCCAATTTTCAGCTGGCGCAGCTCGTCTATGGTGATCTGTTAACTGCCCAGCAGCAGCCCTTGAGAATGCTGGGCAACGTCGCAGATACGATGGCGCAGTCGGGTGCGGCCTCTCTGGCTGAGCTGCGCAAAGAGTCGCTGCTGCGAATCCAGGCCCTGCAAGCCAAGCCTGCGCCGGGCACGCTGCCGTCACAATTTTTAAACTTGTCGCCGCAAAACAAGCACGCCATAGCCATCGACACGACACGCGCCAGGCTGTACCTGTTTGAGAACACCACCACAGGAATGGCGCTGATAGGCGACTATTACAT
>JANPDQ010000456.1:0-2002 GCA_031431575.1 Polaromonas sp. | reverse complement strand
CTCAATAAAACACATGCGGCTAACGCTGGGCAGCCGCATGATGTCGTCCATGTCAAACACCATCGGGCGCTTGAGCATGGCAGGCTCCGAGCCATTGACCATCAAGCGGTGTTTGCTGGGGTCAATGTCCCACCAGCCCTGGTGGTGGCGCTCAAAATGCAGGCCGCTAGGCGTGATGATGCCGAACATCGACTGCAGCGGCGAAAAGCTCACGCTGGCAGCGCCCACCCGAGTCAGGCCCGGGCTTTCACGGCGCTGTAAATTTCTTTCAAACTCACTCGGCAAGCCGTACGGCCGTGCGGCCACCGGCTGGCCCAGGCCTTTGGTGTGGGCGGGTAAATTCAAAATGTTGACGTCGCCTGCGCCTGGTGGATTCTGCGTTTGGGCTTGCACCCCGGCCACCGCCGACGCCAGTACACCCGCCATAAAACCACGCCTGCCAGCTTTGAGCTGGCGGACATGCTGCGCCGTCAAAAAATTCTCAGGCGCTTTTTGAATGAATCTGTTCAACATACATGCTGCGTTAGTCGTTGCCGTGGTCGTTGCCTGAGTCGCTGCTGACCGGCTGCAGCGCCAGCTTTTGTCCGGCAGCCGCTGTGTTTTCGTCGTCCATTTCAATAGCGATTTGCGTGCACACGCTGCGGCACAGCGCTACGGCCTTTTCGCTTTGCACCCGGTAAAAAACCTGCGTGCCAACTTTGCGCTTGGCCAGCACCCCCGTGCGGAACAGCACCGCCAAATGCTGCGACAAATTGGGCTGCGTAGTGTCGATTTCCAGCAGCAGCTGGTTGACCGACTTTTCCTCAAGGCACACCGCGCTCAGCACCCGCAACCGCATCGGCGTTGCCAGCACGGCAAACAGCGCAGCGGCAGATTCAAAAATTTGCGTTTGCTCGTCTTCGTTGGCCGCTTGATGTGTGGCTGGTTGGGTCGCTGTCATCGGATTTGGCTGAATATAAGTATTGGCTGATATTAAGCGCGCAGCCACGGCAGCGCCAACCCGTGCTTACCCGAGGAGCCTGGGCGGCAGAAGGAACGTCGGCTGCAAATTGACCGCAGCGGTCAATTTTTCGCCGATTTCTTGCCAAATATCCAGATATTCGGCTGCGAAATCGTCAAAAACTTGTCCATCGCTGGGGCCAATTTTCGCTTCGACGCCTTCTGTCGCCCAGGCTCCTGGGCCGTAAACCGCGCTGTAGGTCAAGCGCGTGACTTGGTCATCTCAAGGGGTGCGCACCATCAAAACGCGTGTTGGCCTACAAGCGCTGCGCACCGCACGGCCTAAGCTGAAACTCTTATTAATCTGAACGGGCTTGCCTGGGCCAGACCGTTCACCAAGGAGTATTTTGATGAGTAAAGCTGAAAGCCAAACCCCCACTGCCGCCACAAAAACCTCTGCCCCGCCGCTGCGCACGCCCACCGACCTGAAACCCGCCGCAACCAAAGACATTGCAGTGGCAATGAATGGGCTGCTGGCCGACGTGTTTGCGTTGTATTTCAAAACCAAAAACTTTCATTGGCATATGTCGGGCCCGCATTTTCGTGACTATCACGTCATGCTGGACGAGCAAGCTGCGGAGCTGTACGCCATGACCGACCCGGTGGCCGAGCGCATTCGCAAAATTGGCGGAAACACACTGCGCTCGATCGGCCACATCGGCCGCCTGCAAAGCATCAAAGACAACGACAGCGATTTCGTGCAGCCGTCAGACATGCTCAGTGAGCTGTGTGACGACAACAAAGCCATGGTCACCAGCTTGCGTGAAGCGCACAGCGTGTGCGAAAAGCACGACGACATTGCCACCACTAGCCTGATTGAAAACTACATTGATCAAACCGAAGAACGCACGTGGTTTTTGTTTGAAGCCAGCAGGCCGCAGGACGAAGCTGGGCATTGAATTTTTGTAGATCAAGCAGCGAACCGGACCGCGAGCAGCACATGAAAAATAATAGCTGCTTGCGCCCGTAATTGCTGCGCTACAGCCGTTTTCGGTGTGATTTT
>JANPDQ010000455.1:0-3473 GCA_031431575.1 Polaromonas sp. | reverse complement strand
GGGCGGTGCTGATAATTTCTTGACCTCCACATCAAGCGGTATTGACAGCAAACTGTATGAAAGCGTCAAGTTTTTTTATGACGTGAACGCCTGGCTGCCTCGCAACGCCGTTGTGGTCAACCAAAAAGCCTTTGATGCACTCGACAAAGCTGGCCAAGACGCTGTGCTGCAGCAAGCTGCTGCGGCTGAGACACGTGGCTGGCAAAACAGCGAGAAGAATAATTCTGACAATCTGAAAGAGCTGGCCACCAAGGGCATGAAGATTGATACAGTCGTTGGCGAGGTCTTGAAGAAGGAACTCAAACCAATTGGCGACACCATGACGGCTGACTGGCTGAAGCTGGCTGGTGCCGACGGCAAGGCCATCATCGACGCGTACAACAAGAAATAAACCCAAAGCAAAGCAACCACATGACACAAGCTTTTACCACTGCCCCGTCCTCGCCATCTGCTCTGCGCAGCGGACTGGACGTTATCTACATGGCTGCGGCAGTGTTGGGGGCTATTTGTGTTGCATTGATTTGTGTGTTGATGGTGACCCAGTCGCTCGGCAGGCAGTTCGGCTTTACCACTGGTGCGGTGAATGACATCGTGTCGTGGCTGTGCGCAGCAGCGGCATTTTTTACCATGGCGCATGCCTTCAAACACGGCGACTTTGTTCGCGTTACGCTGGTGCTTGAAACTGTTAAACCAAAAACCCGGCGCGTAATGGAGCTTGTCAGTTTGGCCATTGCGCTGGTGGCAGTAGCCTACTTGGCTTGGTGGGCTTGCCGCTTTACGTATCAAAGCTACGAGTTCAACGAACTTGCCCAGGGCCTGTTGCCACTGCCGATCTGGATTCCACAAATGAGTTTTGCACTTGGCTCTGTGCTGCTGCTGGTTGCAGTGCTTGACGAATTCATCATCGTCGTGCGTGGAGGTGTGCCAACTTTTGTGCGTCTGGTTGCTGAGCGGCATGCCAAAGGCGACTTCTCGTCTGATCTCTGATTTCAAAAATAACAATAACGAAAGATTCTCATGGATATCTTGACCATTGGCGGTATTTTGCTGATCCTCATGCTGGTGCTGCTATCAGGCGGCGTGTGGATTGCCATGACGCTCGCTATTTGCGGCTGGGTAGGTCAGGCATTTTTTACCACCACGCAACCGGGGCTGAATTTGTTCTCGGCTTTCTGGGAAAGCAATGCAAGTTGGGAACTGGCCGCGTTGCCGCTCTTCATCTGGATGGGCGAGATCTTGTTTCGCACCAAGCTCAGTGAAGAAATGTTCACTGGCCTTGCGCCGTGGCTCAACCGTGTGCCGGGTCGCTTGTTTCACACTACCATTTTGGGTTGCGGTATTTTTGGCTCGGTGTCGGGCTCATCGGCTGCGACTTGCGCCACGATTGCCAAGGTGTCTTTGCCTGAACTTAAAAAACGCGGCTACGACGAAAAAATTGCGCTCGGTTCGCTGGCCACGGCAGGTACGCTGGGCATTTTGATTCCGCCGTCCATCACCATGGTGGTTTACGCTGTGGCGGCTGATGCGTCCATCATCCGCATCTTTTTGGCGGGGTTTTTGCCTGGCATTTTGCTGATGGCTTTGTTCTCAGGCTACATCGCTTGGTGGTCGCTGCGCAACAAAGACAAGATGCCGCCAGCAGAGGCAGCGACCAGCTTTATGGAAAAGCTGCGCCTGTCTAAAAACTTGATTCCCTGCGCTTTGCTTATCGTGTTTATTTGTTGGTCACTGATTGCGGGTTGGGCCACAGCCACTGAATGCGCGGCCTACGGCGTAGTAGGTGCGCTGGCTTTGGCTGCCTACAGCCGTTCATTGACATGGGCCAACTTCAATGAAGCACTGATGGGGGCAACCCGCACCAGCTGCATGATCATGTTTATCTTGGCCGGGGCAGCATTTTTAACAAAAACCATGGCCTTTACAGGTGTGCCGCGTGAGCTGGCCATCTGGGTAGATTCAATGAATCTGTCACCCTACAGTTTGATCGCCTGCCTGGTAGTCGTTTACCTGGTGTTGGGTACAGCGCTTGACGGCATCAGCATGATTGTGCTCACCGCTGCAGTCGTGATGCCGATGGTGCAAAAGGCGGGTTTTGATTTGATCTGGTTTGGTATTTTTGTGATCTTGCTGGTCGAGATTGCCGAGGTCACGCCACCAGTCGGATTCAACTTATTCGTACTGCAAAACATGACCGGTAAAGACAGCAACACGATTGCGCGAGCTGCTATACCGTTTTTCTTTTGCCTCGTGGTCTGCATTATTTTGGTTACTGTGTTTCCGCAAATTGTCACCATCGTGCCAGACATGGTGATGGGCGTTTCAAAGTAGCGCCGCATGTTACGGCATCAACGACCGCAGCGCCCTAAGCTGCTTTTTTCTCACACCTGAGGAATCATCATGAAGATCAAACATATCGGAGCTGCTTTGGCAGCCTCGCTGGCAGGGCTTTGCCTGGCCCAGTCTGCTGCAGCACCCCATGCGACCAACTGGAAGCTCGCCACCGGCTACCGGGCGGAGTCTTTCCACACGCAAAACATTGCCCAGTTTGCACGTGATGTAGGCCAAGCCAGCGGTGGACAGTTAACGATTGAAGTTTTCCCCAACAGCACACTGGCCAAGCTGGCCGACATCAGCCAGGCCGTACGTGATGGCAAGGCTCAAGCAGGCGAGACCATCATGACCAGCATGGTGAAAGACATCCCGATTGCCGGAGCTGACTCGGTGCCGTTTGTTGTCAGCTCTTACAGAGATGCGCAGCGTTTGTGGAGGCTGCAGCGCCCGGGCATCGAAAAGCACTTTGCCGAGCGCGGCCTGAAGCTTTTGTACACAGTGCCGTGGCCGCCGCAGGGCTTGCATTCCAGCAAGCCGGTTCGCAGCCTGGCTGATTTCAAAGGCACGCAAATGCGCACCTACAACGCCACCACGCTGCGCATTGCTGAGCTGCTGGGCGCCAAGCCTGTTGACGTGCCGATGGTGGACGTGGGCAAAGCCTTGGCTGAGGGGCGGATGGACAACATGATTACATCCGCGCTGACTGGTGTTGAAAACAAGGTCTGGGGACAAATCAAGTACTACTACGAGATCAATGCCTGGTTTCCGAAAAACGTGGTGTTTGTCAGTAGCAAAGCGTTTGATGCGCTCAAGCCTGAAACGCGGACTGCGGTGCTCAAAGCTGCTGGCGATGCTGAGGCACGCGGCTGGTCGGCCAGCCAAGCCTTGGCGCTAAGTGCGACGGAAGAGCTGCGCGCCAATGGCGTGAAGATTGACCGTATCCCAGCCGACGTGGATCTGGAAATCAAACGCATGGGCGAAAAATTCTCACGCGAGTGGGTGCGCTCTGTCGGTAATGAAGCCAACACCATTTTTGTGCCCTACTATATTAAGTAACCTGCTCTCAGAATTTAAAAAATGACGCAAGACACCACACCCATTTCAAGCGCTTCAAGCAACGACAAGCGTTGGCAATTCTGGAT
>JANPDQ010000454.1:0-1889 GCA_031431575.1 Polaromonas sp. | reverse complement strand
CCTGACGGGCTACGCGCTGCCGATGAAAGAGATCAAAAACTTTCGTCAGTTGCACAGCAAGACTCCCGGCCACCCTGAAGTTGACGTCACCCCCGGCGTTGAAACCACCACCGGCCCGCTCGGCCAAGGCCTGACGAATGCTGTCGGCATGGCGCTGGCTGAAAAGCTTTTGGCCAAAGAATTTAACCGTGAAAACCACACCGTGGTGGACCACCACACATATGTTTTCATGGGTGACGGCTGCCTGATGGAAGGCATCAGCCACGAGGCCGCAGCGCTGGCTGGCGCATGGCGTTTGGGCAAGCTGGTGGCGCTGTACGACGACAACGGCATCAGCATTGACGGGCAAGTAGCGCCCTGGTTCATTGACAACACCCCGCTGCGCTTTGCCGCCTACGGCTGGAACGTCATCGGCCCAATTGACGGCCACGACGCAGCTGCCGTGTCCACCGCGATTGCCGTAGCAAAAACCAACGTTGACAACAAACCCACGCTGATCGTCTGCAAAACCCACATCGGCAAAGGCAGCCCGAACCGCGCCAACACAGCCAAAGCGCACGGCGAGCCGCTGGGTGCGGAAGAAATCAAATCAACCCGTGAAGCCATGGGCTGGCCCCACGGCCCGTTTGAAATCCCCGACGACGTGCGCCACGCATGGGACGCCAAAGCCAAAGGCCTGGTGGCTGAAGCCGCATGGGACGCCAAATTTGCCGCTTACAAAACAGCCTACCCAGCGCTGGCCATCGAACTCACGCGCCGCATGAAGGGCGACTTGCCTAAGCACTTTGATCAACTCGCGGTTGACACGATTCTGGGCGCGCACGACAAGGCTGAAACCGTCGCATCGCGCAAGGCTTCGCAACTCGCACTCGAAGCTTTCACCGCAGGCCTGCCTGAAATGCTGGGCGGCTCGGCTGACCTGACAGGCTCTAACCTGACCAACACCAAGTCAACGCCCAATTTGCGCTTTGACATGAATGGCGAAGTGGTGTTGACCCCGAATCTAGAGGCCGTAAGCGCTGGTGGCCGCCACATCAACTACGGCGTGCGCGAGTTCGGCATGGCCGCCATCATGAATGGCGTGGCGCTGCACGGTGGCTACGTTCCCTACGGCGGCACGTTTTTGACGTTCAGCGACTACTCACGCAACGCCATCCGCATGGCCGCGCTAATGAAGCTGCGCGTGATTCATGTCTTCACCCACGACAGCATTGGCCTGGGCGAAGACGGCCCAACCCACCAGTCAATTGAGCACGCCGCCAGCCTGCGTTTGATTCCGAATCTGGATGTTTGGCGGCCGGGCGACACGGCTGAAACGGCAGTGGCTTGGGCGGTTGCGCTGCAAAACAAAACCAAGCCAACCGCATTGCTGCTCAGCCGCCAAAACCTGCCCTACGCCCCAAAAGACGACCTGGGTCAGATCAGCAAAGGCGCGTATGTGCTGTCTGAGCCAAGCGAAGTCGGCTTGAACAAAAAAGCCCAGGCCGTCATCATCGCCACCGGCTCTGAAGTGCAGTTGGCTTTGAAAGCGCAAGAGCTGCTGGCGACTTTCAAAATCGCCGTGCGCGTGGTGTCCATGCCCAGCAACACGACCTTTGACAAGCAAAAATCAGCCTACAAAACCGAAGTGCTGCCAGAAGGCATTCCTCGAATTGCAGTTGAAATGGGCGTGACCGACGGCTGGTGGAAATACGGCTGCGCAGCGGTTGTCGGCATCGACACCTACGGCGAGTCAGCGCCAGCACCTGTGTTGTTCAAGCATTTTGGATTTACACCTGAGAACGTGGCGAACACGGTGCGTAAAGTTTTGAAAAAATAAGCAAATCATTCTTCATTTTTAACCTCAACAGAAAAGACATCATGGCAATCAAAGTAGGCATCAATGGTTT
>JANPDQ010000453.1:0-3339 GCA_031431575.1 Polaromonas sp. | reverse complement strand
CTTTGCGGGCTTGTCTGCCAACACACCGTTTTACAACACGCTGCTGGGCATTGCCATGTGGCTGGGCCGGTTTGGCGTGATCTTGCCTGTGCTGGCGATTGCGGGTGCGCTGGCCAGCAAAAAGCGGCTGCCAGTGACTGCTGGAACCATGCCAACCCATGGCCCGTTGTTTGTCTTTTTATTGATTGGAACGGTGCTGATGGTCGGCTTGTTGAACTACGTACCCGCGCTGGCGCTTGGGCCTGTTGTCGAGCATCTGATGCTTTGGTCTGCCGAATAAACCGAGAAGAACATGACCACCATTAAAACCAACTCCGTGTTGTTTGACCCAGCGCTGCTCAAGCCAGCGATTGGCCAATCGTTCGTCAAACTCAGCCCGCATATCCAGTGGCGTAACCCGGTGATGTTCGTGGTTTACATTGGCAGCATTTTGACGACGCTGCTGGGTGTCCAAGAGCTGTTCGGCAAAACAGGCACAGCGGCCTTCACGCTCACGATTGCCGTCTGGCTATGGTTCACCGTGCTGTTTGCCAACTTTGCTGAGGCGGTGGCTGAAGGCCGCAGCAAAGCCCAGGCGGCATCGCTGCGCAGCCTGAAAACCAGTACCTGGGCGAAGAAGTTTTCAGACAAGTCACACGCCACTTTTCATGGCCAGACATGGCTGCCAGACCAGGCCGAAAACCTGCGCAAAGGCGATGTTATTTTTATTGAAACAGGCGACATGATCGCGCTCGATGGTGAAGTCATTGAAGGTGTGGCTACGGTGGATGAGAGCGCCATCACCGGCGAATCTGCACCTGTAGTACGGGAGTCGGGTGGTGATTTTTCGTCTGTCACGGGCGGCACGCGGGTGCTGTCTGACTGGCTGGTGGTGCGCATCACGGTAAACCCGGGCGAGTCGTTTTTGGACCGCATGATCAGCATGGTCGAAGGTGCCAAACGTACAAAAACGCCGAACGAGATTGCACTGACGATTTTGTTGGTGGCGTTGACCATTGTGTTTTTGGTTGTGACTGTTACCTTGCTACCGTTCTCCATCTTCAGCGTTGGCGCTTCAGGTGCAGGCACTGTGGTCAGCATCACAGCACTGATTGCGCTGCTGGTGTGCTTGATTCCCACCACCATTGGCGGCTTGCTCTCGGCCGTGGGTGTCGCTGGCATGAGCCGCATGATGCAGGCCAATGTGATTGCGACATCGGGTCGGGCGGTAGAGGCGGCGGGCGATGTGGACGTGCTGATGCTGGACAAAACCGGCACCATCACCCACGGCAATCGACAGGCCTCAGCGTTTTTGGCAGCACCTGGCGTTACTGAAGCGCAATTGGCGTTGTGCGCTATGCAAGCGTCTATGACCGATGAAACCCCCGAGGGCCGAAGCATTGTGGTGCTGGCCCAAAAGTTGGGTGCAGTTGCAGAGTCTTTTGGTACGAATCACGATGTGCCTTTCACAGCGCAAACCCGCATGAGCGGTGTTGACTTGACCAGCATCAACGGCACGACACGGCACCTGCGCAAAGGTGCGGTGGATGCTATCGCCAAGCACGTTGAATCGTTGGGCGGCAGCGTGTCGCCAGAGGTGACGCGCGCGTCTGATGACGTTTCACGCCGGGGCAGTACGCCGCTGGCGGTGGCCGACGGCAAGGTGGTGCTGGGCATTGTGGAGCTCAAAGACATCGTCAAGACCGGTATCAAAGAACGCTTTGGCGAGCTGCGCCGCATGGGCATCAAAACCGTGATGATCACCGGCGACAACAAGCTGACCGCTGCGGCGATTGCAGCTGAAGCTGGCGTAGATGATTTTCTGGCCGAGGCCACACCGGAAGATAAGCTCAAGCTGATTCGCCAATACCAAAGCGAAGGCCGCCTGGTGGCGATGACAGGCGACGGTACCAACGATGCACCAGCGCTCGCGCAGGCCGATGTAGCGGTGGCCATGAACAGTGGAACGCAAGCCGCAAAAGAAGCGGGCAACATGGTGGACCTGGATTCCAACCCGACCAAACTGCTGGAGATTGTTGAAACTGGCAAAGCGCTTTTGATGACGCGCGGCTCGCTCACGACGTTCTCAATCGCCAACGACGTGGCGAAATACTTCGCCATCATTCCGGCGATTTTTGTGACGACTTACCCGCAGCTCAGTGCGCTCAATGTCATGCAACTGGGTAGCCCCTCATCTGCGATTTTGTCGGCGGTGATTTTTAACGCGCTGATCATCGTGGTGCTGATTCCGTTGGCGCTCAAGGGCGTGAAGTATCGCGCGATTGGTGCTGCTGCGTTGCTGCGCCGTAATTTGCTGATTTACGGCTTGGGCGGGCTGATCGTGCCATTTATTGGCATCAAGGCCATTGATGTACTGCTGGTTGCCATCGGCGTGGCATAAATATTTTTGGAACCCTCATGAAAAACATTCTTCGCCCTGCACTGGTTTTATTCATTGTCCTCACGCTCATCACTGGCGTGGCTTACCCGCTGCTGGTCACCGGTGTCGCGCAATCTGTGTTCCCCGGGCAGGCCGCAGGCAGCCTCATCACGCGAGATGGCAAAACCATCGGCTCTGAGTTGATCGGACAAAACTTCAGCGACCCCAAGCACTTTTGGGGTCGCCCCTCAGCCACGGGCCCGATGCCCTACAACGCATCAGCCTCTAGCGGCTCGAATCAGGGGCCCTTGAATCCGGCGCTGACCGATGCCGTCAAAAGCCGAATTGAGGCCCTGCGGGCTGCTGACCCAGGCAACACAAAAAGCGTTCCGGTCGATCTGGTGACTGCATCCGCAAGCGGTCTGGACCCGCACATTAGCCCGGCTGCTGCCAGCTATCAGGTCAGCCGGGTCGCCAAGGCGCGCGGACTGGCAGCGGACAAGGTTCAAGCGCTGGTTGACGCGCAAACTGAAGCGCCGTTACTTGGCCTTCTAGGTGAGCCGCGTGTCAACGTTCTCAGGTTGAATCTGGCGCTCGATAAACTGCGTTAATGTCCAGCTTGCTAGAGAACCGCCCCGACCCCGACAAACTACTCGCGCAGTTGCGGGGCAGTGAAGAGCGGGCCGCGCGTGGAAAGCTCCGTATTTACTTTGGGGCCAATGCAGGTGTTGGCAAAACTTTTGCCATGTTGTCTGCTGCCCAACGTGAGAAAAAGCTGGGTAAATCAGTCTTGATAGGCGTGGTTGAAACGCACGGCCGAAGCGAGACCGCCGACTTGTTGGCAGGACTGGAGCAACTGCCTTTGAAGGCTGTGCCGTATCGCGGCAAGAGCCTGAAAGAATTCGATCTGGACGGTGCTTTGGCACGCGGGCCGCAAGTCTTGCTGGTCGATGAGCTGGCGCACAGCAATGTAGAAGGCT
>JANPDQ010000452.1:0-7646 GCA_031431575.1 Polaromonas sp. | reverse complement strand
CGGTGACGATACCGCGCCTGAGTTGATGAACACCATGCCGGTGTCAATTTTGCGGGCCACGCGCTTGCCGCGCTCAATGTCTTGCGTGAAGACCGAGCCGCCCAAACCAAAGGGCGAGTCATTGGCCAGCGCAATGGCGGCGTCTTCGTCGGCTACCCGAAAAAACAGCGCTACCGGCCCAAAAAATTCTTCTTTGTAAGCCGGGTTCTTCTCACTGATATCGGTCAGGATCGTTGGCTGCATGAAGTTACCGGGCAAGCCGTCAATCCGTTTGCCGCCGATGACCACGCGCGCGCCACTGCTGACTGCGCCGTCAACTTGTTTGAGCAAATCCTTCAGCGCTTGGGTAGACGAAAGTGGTGCAAGCGTGGTGGCCTTGTCCAGCGGGTCACCGGGCGCAAACTGGCCCAGTGCGGCCTCAAACTTCTCCAGAAAACTCGTCGCTAACTTCTCCACCACGATGAAGCGTTTTGATGCTGTACACGCCTGGCCTGAGTTGCCCATGCGCCCGCTCACCGCGTGCTTTACGGCCTTGTCGAGGTCGGCATCTTCCAGCACGATGAATGCGTCACTGCCGCCGAGCTCCAGCGTGGTCTTTTTCAGTTGCTTGCCGGCCTGCGCTGCCACAATCGCGCCTGCGCCCTCGCTGCCCGTCAAGGCGACTGCGCGAATACGCGGGTCTTCAATCACCTGCGCAACCTGGTCTTTGGTGGTGAACAGATTAGTGTACGCGCCTGCCGGTGCACCCGCGTCCACCATCAGTTGCTCAAAAGCCAACGCGCACTGCGGCACGCTTGACGCATGTTTGACCATCACCACGTTGCCCGCCATCAAGTTGGGTGCGGCAAAACGGGCGATCTGGTAGTACGGGTAGTTCCACGGCTCAACGCCAAACAGCACGCCGATTGGACTGCTTTCCACCATTGCTTCACCCTTGGGCGTATCTAACTTTTCGGGCGTGAGGAACTGCTCGGCATGGTCAGCGTAGTAGTCCAGAATCGACGCGCTCAAAGCAACCTCGCCCGCGCTTTGCGCAATCAGCTTGCCCATCTCCAGCGTGATCAGTTCAGCCAACATTTGCGAGCGCTCGCGCATCAGTGCTGCGGCGCGCTTCAAGATGGCTGTGCGGTTGGCATAGCTGCGTGCCGACCAATCGGTTTTAAAGCAGGCATCTGCTTGCTTCAATTTTTCTTCAAGCTGCGCAGCGCTGATGTCGTCAAAGGTTTTTTCGACTTTGCCGGTGAAGGGGTTGGTGCTTTGGTAGGCCATGGTTTCTCGTTATGTGATTTGGTAGTGCAATGGTGCGAATGCTCAAGCAGCCACAGGCGCAGCGTTTTTCAGCTGGCTCAGAACGGCATGGGCTGCTGCTTCAGAAGACGCCGGGTTTTGGCCGGTAATCAGCTTGCCGTCCGTCACCACATAGCTTTGCCAGTCGGCACCCTTGCTGTACACGCCGCCGTTTTTCGTCAGCATGTCTTCCACTAAAAACGGAACAATGTCGGTCAGTTTTACCGCAGCTTCTTCCGTGTTGGTAAAGCCGGTGACTTTTTTGCCTTTGACCAGCGGCGAGCCATCGGCTGCTTTGGTGTTCTTGAATACGCCCGGTGCGTGGCACACGGCTGAAACGGTTTTACCGTTAGCCGCCATCGACTCAATCAGCTTGATAGAGTGCGCGTCTTCTGCCAGGTCCCACAACGGGCCGTGGCCGCCGGGGTAAAACAGCGCATCAAAATCCGCACCGGACACATCAGCGAGCTTGCCGGTGTGGGCCAGCACCGTCTGCGCGGCGGTGTCAGCCTTGAAGCGGCGCGTGGCATCGGTTTGCGCGTCAGGTGCGTCGCTGCTCGGATCCAGCGGCGGCTGGCCACCCGCTGGCGACACCACGGTGATGTTCGCGCCAGCGTCTTTAAAAACATAGTACGGCGCTGCAAACTCTTCCAGCCAGAAGCCGGTTTTTTTGCCAGTGTCGCCAAGTTTGTCGTGTGAAGTGAGAACCATCAAAATGTTCATGTCGCGTCCTTGTGCTGCCAGCCCGCTCGGGGCCGGAGGTTGATGAATCGAAGTGGGGGGTCAGAAGTGGGGGTCGCGGAGCGCCTGTGCGGGCTACATCCCCATTGAAAAGATAACCGCCAGAGGACGCCAGCGGCGCAAGCAAGGAGCCCACGCCCATGTCAGAAAAACACCCGTCTGCACCCTCAAGCAGCGGCATCACGGCTTGCCACATTTAACGCGCGTAGTCGTATTCAATCGTCATTGGCGAATGGTCAAAAAAGCGCGGTGGTTTTAAAATCGCCGCCTTTCGGGCTGAGGTCGCAAGTAATGAAGCGGCAATCGGGTGGTCGATGCGGCGAAAATCTAAAACTAGTGATTTTTCAGGTGGTTTGGCCTAATTAGATGCTTGAGGCAAGTTCGGTACGCCGTCTGCTTGACCTTACCCCTGGGTTCGGCCTGATGATTGCGATTTGTTGAAAGGAGAATTTATATGGCCACTTTCCCCGAAACATTGCTTGCCGCTGATGCCGCCCGCCATCTCGGAGTTTCGGTCAAAGCACTGCGACTGTATGAGGAAAGAGGCCTGCTCCGGCCAATGCGAACGGAAGCGGGTTATCGGCGCTACAGCTTTGAAGATCTTCGCTCCGCGCAGGAAGTTGTTGCGCTTCGATCATTGGGACTGAGTCTGGCCCAGATTGCATGTGCGTTTGGAGGCGACGCTTCGACGACAGATCAGGTACTTGCGTTGCGCGAAACGGAATTGGGCGTTCAGTTTGTAGCCATGCAGAAGGCCGGTGAGCGCATACGGCAATTGCGCCATGGCCTTGCCCACGAGTCAGAACAACAACATGGGCCTGTGGCCGATGCCCGCTGCACAAACAGCTTCACCGTGTCATTCAAGCTGCCGTGGCCTTGGGACGGGGAGCAATTCGCGCTTGTAGAGCTTGCGCCACTGACCTATCTGGTCGGCCCGCTTGGCAGCGGCAAAACCCGACTTGCCCTGCACCTGTTTGAGACATTGCCCAACGCGATGTGGCTCGGGCTACAAAGACTGGATGACCCACGCAAGTTTGAAAGCGAACTCAACCTGACCCGAAACGAGATTTTAATTGTGGAAAGTCACTTGGACCGGCTGCGCGAGGCCGGCGCCGTAAACATGGAACCGCTTCGGTTGCTAATGGGTGCGCTCGAAGCTGGCGGCGGCCACCAACCATTGGTTATTGACATGATCGAGGAAGGCTTGACGCGGCCGTCTCAAGAAGCGCTTATGCCCATGTTGCGCCACCGACTAAAAACCCGTGTGGCTCCCGTGATTGCAATGACACGCTCTTCGTCGATTCTTGTTTTAGCAAGCGTTGGTCCGAGCGAAGCCATTTTGTATTGCCCGCCAAACCACTCAGTTCCCTTTGTCGTTTCGCCATTCGCAGGCGCTACCGGGTATGAAGCTGTGTCCTCGTGCCTGGCGACGCCGGAGGCAAGAAAAAGAATCGCGCGCCAGCTGGAATAAACCGTGAAAAGACATCCGGGTGGCAGCGCGAGCTGAGGGATGTTATTTTTGTGAGGTTGCCTTGCGCTTCAGCATAAGGAGTATCGGAAAGAGGTGCTATGTAGCCAGTTGCGTCCATCCTCAAAGTTGAAAGTCGTACTCAATCGTCATCGGCGCGTGGTCTGAAAAGCGTTGCTCTTTGTAGATGTGTTCGGTGCGTGCCAGCGCCGCTGCAGCTGGCGTGGCCAGGTGGTAGTCCAGCCGCCAGCCTACGTTGTTTGCATAGGCTTGGCCCCGATTGCTCCACCAGGTGTAGGCGGCGTCGGTGGTGGTGGGTTGTAGTTGGCGGTAGACATCGACCTTGCCCGCCTCGCTGAGCAGCCGTGTCATCCAGGCGCGCTCCTCGGGCAAAAACCCGCTGTTTTTTTTGTTGCCTTTGTAGTTCTTCAAATCAATTTCCTGGTGCGCAATGTTCACGTCGCCGCACAGGATGTAGTCGCGCTGTTCCTTGATGCCCAGCAGGTGCGGATAAAACTCGGCCAAAAAGCGAAACTTGGCTTCTTGCCGCTCGGGGCCTGACGAGCCGCTGGGGAAGTACGCGCTAATGATCGACAGCTTGGGCAGCTGTGGGCGACCCGGCCTGTCGAAGCGCAGTTCAATGAAGCGGCCTTCAGCATCGAACTCTTTGGAGCCGTAGCCAACGATGACGTCGCTGGGCTCGTGCCTGGTGTAGATGCCCACGCCCGAGTAGCCCTTTTTTTCAGCAAAATGAAAATAGCCTTTCATGCCTGCCAGCTCCTCAAAGCGGCCTAGCACGTCGGCGGCTTGGGCTTTGACTTCTTGCACGCAAATACAATCTGGCTGGTACATATTCAGCCAAGCCTCCAGGCCTTTGCTGGTGGCTGAGCGAATACCGTTCAGGTTAAGGCTGGTCAATTTAAACAATGGAATCAACTCCTATGGTGGGGCAACAGTCAGAAAAAAGTGGCTCAAAAAGCCAGGCAACCAGCAGCAATCTGGCGCAAGAATTCGTGCAGTTTGCGATTGAATCTGGTGTCCTGAAATTTGGTCAGTTCAAAACCAAAGCTGGCCGCATGAGCCCGTATTTTTTCAATGCAGGCCTGTTTGACGACGGTGCCAAGCTAGGCCGACTGGCGCAATTTTATGCGCGGCAATTGATGGCTGAAGAAGAAAAAACGGGCCTGAAGTTCGACATGATTTTTGGCCCGGCTTACAAGGGTATTCCGCTGGCCGCCACGGTGGCGGTGGAGCTGGCGCGCATGGGCCGCAATTTGCCATTCGCCTACAACCGTAAAGAAGCCAAAGACCACGGCGAAGGCGGCACGCTGGTTGGCGCGCCGGTCAAGGGCAGGGTTTTGATCGTTGACGACGTCATGTCGGCCGGCACGGCGGTGCGCGAGTCGATTGCCATTATTTCAGCAGCAGGCGGCGTGCCGCACGCGGTGGCGATTGCACTGGACAGGCAAGAAAAAGCAACTGAAAACGGTGTTGATGTAGACCACAGTGCCGTGCAATACGTTACGAGTCAGTTGGGCCTGCAGGTTTGTGCCATTGCGCGATTGACCGACTTGCTGGATTATCTGGAAGCAAGAAGGGCGGCTGCCAGCGCGGATGCTGGCGTGAAAACTGCTGGTATTGCTTCTGAAGTAGACAGTTATGCCGCAGTTTTGGCCTACAGGCATCGGTACGGGGTAGATTGAGGCTACACGGGCTGCCGCCAAGCGCTAAATTGCCTGCACTCTTATTACAAAAATGTCACAACATGACATAAACGGGACGACAGAGCGACGTGAATAAATGGGCTATCGTTTTTGGGGTGGTTGTTGCTGGTGCCATTAGCGGCTTTGCTGCGGCTCAAAGCATTTATTCCTGCGTAGACGCCAAAGGCCGAAAGCTCACGTCAGACCGCCCAATAGCCGAGTGCACAGACCGCACACAGCGAGAACTGTCACCGCAAGGCACCACCAAGCGCATTGTTGGGCCTACGCTGACAGCGCAAGAAATTGCAGCGCTGGAAGAAAAAGAAAAGGCAGAGCTTGAGCGCCGCTCCTTCGCGCTGGAAGAAAAGCGCCGTGACCGCGCCCTGCTGGCGCGCTACCCAAACAGGGCGGTACACGAAAAAGAACGTACGCTGGCGCTTGAGCAGGTCAACGAAGTGATCAAAGCGTCTGCCAAGCGCTCGCAAGAGTTGACCGAGCAGCGTGCAGCGATTAATCTTGAAATGGAGTTTTACAAAAAAGACCCCAGCAAAGCGCCACAGGCCGTCAAGCGGCGGGTCGAAGAAAATGACACTAGCGTGGCGGTACAAAAACGCTTTTTGACCGACCAAGACCTTGAAAAGCGGCGCATCAATGTGCGCTTTGATGAAGAGCTGATCAAGCTCAAGCAGCTCTGGGCCATGGCTGGTGGAGCAAGCGCGCCGGTCAGCAGCGTGAAAAGCACGCAGAGCAAGCCCTAGGGCTTGTTTTTGCATCAAATCGGGCTCTAGCGCAATGAATACAGGCGCAAATAGCTCCTATATTAATAGCAAACCTCCGCCCGAGCTAAGCCTCGGCGTTAACCCAATTTCTTTGCCAGCAGCGCATTGACCTGCGCCGGGTTGGCCTTGCCTTTGCTTGCCTTCATCGCCTGGCCGACGAGGGCATTCATGGCTTTGGCGTTACCCGCTTTGACCTCTTCGACGTTTTTGGTGTTGGCCGCCAGCACGTCGTCGATGATTTTTTCGAGTTCGCCGGTGTCGGACATCGGCTTTAGATCTTTGGCTTCGACGATTTGATCGATGAATGCAGCTAAGTCCGTGAATTGGTTATGAATCCTCGCAACTAGCTCTTGAAACACAACCTTGGCTCCTGCTTGCAACAGCCTTCCTTCGCCAACCCGTCGAACTATTTCAGCAACTCGCTGCGAATTTGGAACTTCGATATCGTTGATGGGTAACTGCAAACGGTTGGTCAAAGCTGCGACCTCGCCTAATACCCAGTTCGCAGAAAGTTTGGGAAAGCCAGAGCCTGTTGAGACTCCTACAAAGTAGTTTGCGATCTCCTTTGAATGCGTTAATTGCTCGGCGTCGTACTCAGATAGACCGTAATCCATTACAAACCGCGCCGCCATGACCCGCGGCAGCTCACTCATCTCAGCCCGAGTGTTCTCAACCCAGTCCCGCCCAATCACCAGCGGCGGCAAATCCGGGTCCGGAAAGTAGCGGTAATCTGCCGCGTCTTCCTTGCTGCGCATGGCGCGTGTTTCACCCGTGTCGGGGTCAAACAGCACGGTGGCCTGCTGAATCGCGTGGCCGTCTTCGATCTGCTCAATCTGCCAGCGAATTTCATAGTCCATCGCCTGCTGCATGAACTTGAAGCTGTTCAGGTTTTTGATCTCGCGCCGTGTGCCCAGTGCTGCGCCGGGTTTGCGCACCGACACATTGGCATCGCATCTGAAGCTGCCTTCTTGCATGTTGCCATCGCAAATGCCAATCCAGGTCACGATTTTGTGCAGCTCTTTGGCGTACGCCACGGCCTCGGCGCTGCTGCGCATATCGGGCTCGGTCACGATCTCTAATAGCGGCGTGCCTGCCCGGTTCAAATCAATGCCGCTCATGCTGACAAAATCTTCGTGCAATGACTTGCCAGCGTCTTCTTCCAGGTGCGCGCGCACCAAACGCACCGTCTTCTTTTCGCCATCCAAAAAGAATTCAATAGCACCACCCTGCACCACCGGAATCTCAAACTGGCTGATCTGATAGCCCTTGGGCAGATCGGGGTAAAAGTAGTTTTTACGCGCAAACACGCTGCTCTCGGCAATGTGCGCATTCACCGCCAAACCAAACTCAATGGCGCGTTGCACCGCGCCCTTGTTCATGACTGGCAGCGCGCCCGGCAATGCAAAGTCCACCGCCGATGCATTGGTGTTCGGCTCTGCACCGAATGAGGTGGATGCGCGGCTGAACAGCTTGGATTGCGTGGTCAGTTGGGTGTGCGTTTCAAAGCCGATGACGACTTCGTAGCCTTGGATTAGCAATGATTTTTCTGCTGTTTTCATGATGCGTCCCGTGGCTCACGCATATGCCAATCCGTAGCCATTTGAAACTGGTGCGCCGCGCCCAGCAACTGCGCCTCTTTGAAGTAATTGCCAATCAGCTGCAAGCCCA
>JANPDQ010000451.1:0-1587 GCA_031431575.1 Polaromonas sp. | reverse complement strand
GCCCGAGCGAAGCCTCGGCGTTAACCCAATTTCTTTGCCAGCAGCGCATTGACCTGCGCTGGGTTCGCCTTGCCCTTAGTCGCCTTCATGGCTTGGCCGACGAGGGCATTCATGGCTTTGGCGTTACCCGCTTTGACTTCTTCTACGTTTTTGGCGTTGGCCTCCAGCACGTCGTCGATGATTTTTTCGAGTTCGCCGGAGTCGCTCATTTGTTTAAGGCCTTTGGCGTCAATCAACGCGTCAACGTCGCTTCCCTCACCATTCCACAGCGCGTCGAACACCTGTTTTGCCGAATTGTTTGACAACGTATCGTCTGCAATACGGCTGACCAAACTGGCCAACTGAAAGGGGCTGACGCTGGATGATTCGATCGATTTGTCATCAGCGTTCAACCGGCGTGACAACTCGCCCATCACCCAGTTGCTCGCCAACTTGGGTTGCTTGCTGCTACTGGCTACCGCTTCAAAATACGCCGCTGTGGCTTTGCTCTGCGTGAGCTGGCCAGCGTCATAGTCAGGCAAACCGTAATTAGCAACAAACCGTGCCGCCATAACGCGCGGCAATTCACCCATTTCAGCGTGCGTCTTCTGCACCCAGTCCCGCCCAATCACCAGCGGCGGCAAATCCGGGTCCGGAAAGTAGCGGTAATCCGCTGCGTCTTCCTTGCTGCGCATGGCGCGCGTCTCACCCGTGTCGGGGTCAAACAGCACGGTGGCCTGCTGAATCGCGTGGCCGTCTTCAATCTGCTCAATCTGCCAGCGAATTTCATAGTCCATCGCCTGCTGCATGAACTTGAAGCTGTTCAGGTTTTTGATCTCGCGCCGCGTGCCCAGTGCCGCGCCGGGTTTGCGCACCGACACGTTCGCATCGCACCTGAAGCTGCCCTCTTGCATGTTGCCATCGCAAATGCCGATCCAGGTCACGATTTTGTGCAGCTCTTTAGCGTAGGCCACGGCCTCTGCACTGCTGCGCATATCGGGCTCAGTCACGATCTCTAACAGCGGCGTGCCCGCGCGGTTCAAATCGATTCCGCTCATACCTACAAAGTCTTCGTGCAATGACTTGCCTGCGTCTTCTTCCAGGTGCGCGCGCACCAAACGCACCGTCTTTTTTTCGCCATCCAAAAAGAATTCAATAGCACCACCCTGCACCACCGGAATCTCAAACTGGCTGATCTGATAGCCCTTGGGGAGGTCTGGGTAAAAGTAGTTTTTACGCGCAAACACACTGCTTTCAGCAATGTGCGCATTCACCGCCAAGCCAAACTCAATGGCGCGTTGCACAGCGCCCTTGTTCATCACCGGCAGCGCGCCCGGCAATGCAAAGTCAACAGCAGAAGCATTGGTGTTGGGCTCTGCACCAAACGATGTCGATGCGCGGCTGAACAGCTTGGACTCGGTGGTCAGCTGGGTGTGTGTTTCAAAGCCGATGACGACTTCGTAGCCCTGGATTAGCAATGATTTTTCTGCTGTTTTCATGATGCGTCCCGTGGCTCACGCATATGCCAATCCGTAGCCATTTGAAACTGGTGCGCCGCGCCCAGCAACTGCGCCTCTTTGAAGTAATTGCCAATCAGCTGCAAGCCCA
>JANPDQ010000450.1:0-1678 GCA_031431575.1 Polaromonas sp. | reverse complement strand
ACGCCAAAGCGCGATGAACTCCTCATCCGCGTACTGGCGACCAGCATCACGTCGGGCGACCGGCGCATTCGCAGCATGAACGTACCCAAGGGCTTTCGCACACTGACTCGGCTGGCGTTGGGGTGGAACGGGCCAAGAAATACGGTGCTTGGTGCAACGTTTGCCGGTGTGGTGCACGCGGTTGGCAGCCGCTCAAAGGGGTTTGAGATTGGCGACACGGTTTTTGGCATCAACGGTTTTCGCATGGGCGCACATGCCGAATACTTGTGCACACTGAGCACGGGCGCTGTGGCGTACAAGCCAGCGCATTTGACGTTCGAGCAAGCCGCAGCGCTGCCTTTTGGCGGCGGCACGGCGCTGTCGTTTTTAAGGCGCGCCAGGCTTTTACCGGGTGAGTCCATTTTGGTCAACGGAGCATCCGGCGACGTCGGCATGGCCGCCGTTCAACTGGCCTTTGACATCGGCAGCGAGGTCACTGGCGTGTGCAGCGCCTTGCACATTGACCAGGTACGCGCGCTTGGTGCGGTGCGGGTGATTGACCGCCAGCAAGAAGACTTCACTGCAACGGGCAGACGCTTTGACGTGGTGTTTGACGTCGCCTGCAACCAGACGGTTGACCGCTGCCTGAATGTGCTCAACCCGGGCGGGCGGCTCATACGCCTCGCGGCAAACCTGCCGGAAATGTGTGCGGCAATGCTAAGACCTCACCGCGCTGGCCGACACCTGATTGTGGGCACAGCGGAAGAACGAGCCAGAGACCTTGAGCGCCTTGCCGAGCTGGTACAGCGGGGACGGTACAGCCCCGCCATCGCCCGCGTGTTCCCGTTCAACCAAGCCGTTGAGGCACATCGCTACGCAGACCGCGCAAACCATGGCGGTAGCGTTGTAATCAAGATGGACGCTAAGGCGCTCTAGCTGCCGACGAATTTAAAACAGCGCTGAAGTTTACGGCTGGGCGGGGCATCTGACGGGCGAAGTGCAGAAACGCCGCACTGTTGCGTATCAAGCGCCAATCGCATGTTCATGCTGCCTGCACTCAACCGTCAACCGCCGACCCCGCAAAAGTGTGATGGCGTGTATCCGATTGCGCACCCCTAGCCCTCGAAGAATGCCGGTCACATGCTCTTTGACGGTGCTCTCCGAGACCTCTAGCATCATCGCGATGCGCTTGTTAGGCAGCCCTCTCAGGACAAGCGCAAGCACATCACCTTGGCGAATCGTCAGACCCAAATCGGAAGGCGGTACTGCGCGTGCAAACGGGCGCCTTTCACCGACTACAGCCCAGGGCTCATACCACTCGCGGCCCGCGAGTATGGCGGAGAAAGCCCTGCTAAACAGCTCTGGCGGAGCCCGCTTGTACACAAAGCCTTGAGCCCCGGCGCTGCGCGCGTGCTGCATCAATTGCAGTTCGCTATCGTCGCCAATAGACAGCCACGGTGTTCGCTGACACTGGCTGCGCCAGTGGGCGAACGCCGCCAAGCTGCTGCGGTCGGCCAGCGACACATCGGCCACCAACATTTGGGGGCAGCCGCTTGCTTTGATCCATCCCTGCGCCTGGGCCCACACCGTCGTCACGCGCACCGCCAGCTCGGGGCGTATGAGTTGCAGGTACTGCGCGATTCCCCAGCCAATTAATGGGTGGTCATCCAAAACGATGGCGTAAGGAATTCGCGCATCA
>JANPDQ010000449.1:0-3314 GCA_031431575.1 Polaromonas sp. | reverse complement strand
GGAACTTTCGGGTACCAAAAATGCGCGGAGCATGGCGCTGGAAATGCTCAAACGCGTCGGCCTGGGCGAGCGGCTGTCGCATTACCCCAAAGTGCTGTCAGGCGGTGAGCAGCAGCGCGTTGCGCTCGCCCGCGCCTTCGTAGTGCAACCGGCGGTGCTGCTGGCTGACGAGCCAACTGGCAGCCTCGACTTTGCCACTGGCGACACCGTGATGCAGCTCATGTTTGAACTGAACCGCGAGCTGGGCACCACGCTGGTGCTGGTCACGCATGACAAATCAATCGCGGCGCGCTGTGAGAGGCGCATTGTGATTGAGGCTGGGCAGATCAAACTGGATTGAACCCACCACATTAATTCAACGCATTGATTCAATAGATTGCTTCAACTCATTGGGTATTTCTTTTGTGCCAGTCGGGTACTACAGTCAGGCCATGAAAGCCATATCGATCAAGCTGCCAGACCCGCTGTTCCACGACTTGACGCAGCGAGCCAAAACCAGCGCGTCCACCCAAAGCGAGATTATTCGTGCGGCGTTGTCGGCTTATTTGCACGGCGATGCGCAGACCTCTAGTGCATCATGCGCAGACCGGGCCCAGCGCTGGGCCGGCATGATGCACGGTCCGGCAGATTTATCTAGCAACCCGAAGCACCTTGACGGCTTTGGGCAGTGAAGTCTCGCGTTATTGTTGACACAGGCCCGCTGGTAGCACTGCTGAACCGCCGAGACACGCGCCGTTCCCGGTGCCCGCGCCGCGCTGATTGAAATGTTGGATGAGGGCTTTTTAAACATCGGCATGGCGGTGGCCGACCACCACACATTAATTTTGGAGATGGTGCGGCGCTACACCGATGTACCCGTGTCTCTGGCCGATGCTTGTCTTGTGCGTTTGGTTGAGCTGTATCCGCAAAGCCCCGTGTTGACGCTGGAAAGTGACTTTGCGATCTATCGAAAAAATGGACGTCAGGTCATCAGCATGATTTGTCCTTGAATTGGACTTTTGGCTGAACGAAACGGGCGCAAGCAGCTACCAAAACCATAGTGAATTTGTGCTGCATCGCGTGCATCGATAATCACCCCATGGCAATTTCCTCTAAAAATCTTTTCGGCTTTCACGCCGTCGGCGTGCGGATTAAAACTGCGCCCAAGTCCGTGTATGAAGTGTTCTACGACGTGCAGCGCCGTGATGCGCGTATGCGCGCTTTCACCGACCGCGCGCGAGACAGCGGCATCAAGCTGGTCGAGTCTGACGGCCTGCGGCTGGCCAAAATGTGCGGCAGCCACGGCCACCAGGGCGTGGTGGCGCGGGTCGATGCGTTGGCGCAGGTCACGTCGCTTGACGAGCTGCTTGAAAACCTCGAAGCATCGGGCATTAAAAATCCTTTGCTGCTGGTGCTTGACGGCGTGACCGACCCGCACAACCTGGGCGCCTGCCTGCGCGTGGCCGATGGCGCGGGCGCGCACGCAGTGATTGCGCCCAAGGACCACGCAGCGGGCATCAGCGCCATCGTGTCTAAAGTGGCCAGCGGCGCGGCTGAAACCATGCCGTACTTTATGGTGACCAATTTGGCCCGCACGCTGGGTGAATTGAAGGAGCGCAACATCTGGTGCATAGGCACATCAGACGACGCTGAAAAAACCATTTACGACGTGGATTTGACTGGCCCGGTGGCGCTGGTGCTGGGCGCAGAAGGCGAGGGCATGCGCCAGCTCACCCGCAAAACGTGCGACCAGCTGGTGAGTATTCCGATGCACGGTGCAGTCGAAAGCCTGAACGTGTCCGTGGCCAGCGGCGTGTGTTTGTATGAAGCGCTGCGGCAGCGCCGCGGTTCCTAGTTTGGCGTTGCAGCAGCGGCGCGCGGTTTAAATTTGCCTGAAGAATATGAAAAACACTCCTAATTTAATAGCTGCTTGCGCCCGTAATATATGCGCTACAGGCCTGTTTGGCTTAATATTGCTCGCTGGTTGCACGCAAGAGCAGCAAAACAAGATCAGCCGCGACATACAAAACTGGACCGGTACCAACGGCGTGCTGGAGTTTTATGCGGGCGACAAACTGATGCGCCGCTTCATCAAAATAGACAAACTATCGACCGCGCTGGGCACCGACGACGGCAAGCCGCGCCCATACCGTTTTGGCTACGGCGTGCTGGATGAAAACCTCAACATGCTGGCCGACCCGGGCGAGAAAAAAGTGTATTTTGAAATCAGCGACTACGGCTCCAACTACATCTTTTTTGAGAGCCCGCGTTAGTTGCTCTGCTTGACCTTGCCGTGGACTAAACCCAGCCAAACCAACCCAGCGCAGCGCCCGCACCCAGCAGCCACAGCATGTGGATTTTGCTTTGCCATACTGCTAGCGCCGTGCTTGCTGCCAGCAGCCATATCGGCCAGTCTTTAAATTGGCTGGCATTGGACGTCGCCAAAATCCAGCCGGTAGCTATCAACAGCGCCACCACAATCGGCGCCATGCCTTGTTTGAAGGCGCGCACCGCCAGCAGCTCGCGGTTGCGGTGGCCCCAACTGGCGGCGGCGTAGGTTAGCGTGGTGCTGGGCAGCAAAATGCCGACCATTGCCAGCGACATTCCCAGCACAGCGGTTGGTAAGCCGCCCGCATTTAGCCCCACATTCCAGCCCAGCAGCGCAACGAAAAGCACATTGGGCCCTGGCGCGGCTTGCGCAATGGCAATAGATGCATTGAATTGGGCGTCGGTCAGCCAATGCTGTTGCTCAACCAAAAAGCGGTGCATGTCGGGTGCGGTAGTAATTGCCCCGCCAATCGACAGCAACGACAACGACAGGTAATGCAAAAAGAGGCTAAGCCCGTCTTGCGCTGCAAAAACAAGTTGCGGCGCTTCAGTCATCAGCGGAGTTTTCTCGAAGTTTTATGTATGCCGCTGTGCACGCCAGCCCGCCCAAGCCCAGCAGCACGTACGCCAGCGGCCAGCGCAGCCACGCAATCGCAACAAAGCAAAGCACGCCAAGCGCAACGCACAGCGGTAGCCCAAGAATGTTTTTTTGCAGCGCGCCAAACAATTTCAGTCCGGTGGCTGCAATCAAGCCAGCGGCCACCGCGCCCATGCCGCGCAGCGCACCGGCTACCTGGGGATGGGTTTCAAACTGCGCGTACACCAGCGCAAGCAACAGCACCACAATCAATGGGAAAACCAGCATGCCCGCAAGCGCGGCCAATGCGCCCCGCAGCCCGAAATAGCGGCTGCCAATCATGAGCGACAAATTCACAACATTTGGCCCCGGCATGATTTGCGCCACAGCCCACTCTTCAACGAACTGTTCACGCGTCAGCCAGCGTTTT
>JANPDQ010000448.1:0-3004 GCA_031431575.1 Polaromonas sp. | reverse complement strand
CAGAAGGCCAAGTGGTTGCTGCGCGCCGACAAGGCGGGGCATACAGGCACGCTCGACCCGCTGGCGACCGGCGTGCTGCCGCTTTGTTTTGGTGCGGCGACCAAATTCAGCCAGATTCAGCTGGATGCAGACAAAACCTATGAAGCGGTATTGCTGCTGGGTTTAAAAACCACCACCGGCGATGCTGAGGGCGATGTGATCGAAACCCGGCCAGTGCCAGAGATCACCCCCGAACTGCTTGGAAAACTCACAGCGCAATTTACTGGCCCGATCGCACAAATCCCGCCCATGTATTCCGCACTGAAAAAAGACGGCAAAGCGCTGTATGAATATGCGCGCAAGGGCGAAGAAGTCGAGCGGGAAGCCAGAAATATCGTTATTTATGAGATAAATATGGCTTTAGCCCAAGATACACGGGCGCAAGCAGCTATCAAAATAATAGTGAAATGCAGCAAGGGCACGTACATTCGCACGCTGGGTGAAGACATCGGCGAGGCGATTGGCTGCGGTGCGCATCTGGGTTCGTTGCGGCGGATTGAAACAGGTGGCTTCACCGCTGAACAATGCGTCAGCCTGCCGGAGCTTGAAGCGATGGATGAAGCGGGCCGTGATGCACGCCTGCTGCCACCTCAATCGCTGGTCGCCAGTTACCCGTCTGTCACATTGGATGCCGACAATGCAGGACGCTTTTTAAGTGGCCTGCGCCGTCGGGGCACACCGGGCCAATGGGGCAAAGACGCGCCGCTGGTGCAGGTCTACGGCTCTGACCCGATAGCGTTTTTGGGCTCAGGACACATCACGGCTGACGAGTTGATTCCCCAGCGTTTGCTTAGCCCGATTGAAGTGCAAGATATTTTGCAAGCCGTCCCACATTAATTTTTTGATTTTTTGAAGTTTTAGTTTTTAGAAGAAAGTCCATCATGACCATCAAGCAAATCCGCAATATCGCCATCATCGCCCACGTTGACCATGGCAAAACCACCATGGTTGACCAGCTGCTGCGCCAGTCCGGCACCTTTGCCGAACACGAAAAAGTCGTTGACACCGTGATGGACAACAACGCGATTGAAAAAGAGCGCGGTATTACCATTCTGGCTAAAAACTGTGCCGTGACGTGGGAAGGCACACACATCAATATCGTCGACACCCCTGGCCACGCTGACTTTGGTGGCGAAGTTGAACGTGCGCTGTCCATGGTTGACGGCGTGGTACTGCTGATCGACGCACAAGAAGGCCCGATGCCGCAAACCCGTTTTGTGACGAAAAAGGCTTTGGCCTTGGGCCTCAAGCCGATTCTGGTCGTCAACAAGGTTGACAAGCCAGGCGCGCGCCCAGACTACGTGGTTAACGCTGCTTTCGACCTGTTCGACAAGCTGGGCGCAACCGATGAGCAGCTTGATTTCCCGGTCGTGTATGCCTCCGGTATCAACGGCTGGTCGTCCCTGGTGGAAGGGCCACCCAATGAGCAATGGGGCCCGGACATGTCGGCACTGTTCAACACTGTGCTCAAGCATGTGCCCGCCCAAAAGGGCGACCCAGATGCACCGTTGCAGTTGCAAATTTCCGCACTCGATTTTTCAACTTTCGTTGGTCGCATCGGCGTAGGCCGTATCAGCCAGGGCACCATCAAACCGATGATGGACGTGGTCGTCATGGAAGGCCCGGACGGCAAGGCTGTCAAAGGCCGTGTGAACCAAGTATTGACCTTCCAAGGCCTGGAGCGCGTGCAAGCCACAGAAGCCGGCCCAGGCGAAATCGTACTGATCAACGGCATTGAAGGCGTAGGTATCGGCGTGACCATTACCGACCCCGTCACCCCAGCACCGCTGCCGATGCTCAAAGTCGACGAGCCAACGCTGACGATGAACTTTTGCGTCAATACCAGCCCGCTGGCGGGCCGTGAAGGCAAGTACGTCACCAGCCGCCAAATTTGGGACCGCCTGCAAAAAGAGCTGCAACACAACGTGGCGCTGCGCGTCAGCGAGACCGATGAAGAAGGTATTTTTGAAGTCATGGGCCGGGGCGAGCTGCACCTGACCATCCTGCTGGAAAACATGCGCCGCGAAGGCTTCGAGATGGCGGTGTCCAAACCGCGCGTCGTGATGAAAGAAGTCAACGGCGAAAAGCACGAGCCGATTGAGCTGGTCACCGCCGACATTGAAGAGCAGCACCAGGGCGGCGTGATGCAAGCGCTGGGCGAGCGCAAGGGCGACCTGGTGAACATGGAGTCAGACGGCCGTGGTCGTGTGCGCCTGGAGTACCGCATCCCGGCGCGAGGCCTGATTGGTTTCACCAACGAATTCTTGAACCTGACACGTGGTTCTGGCCTCATCAGCAACATTTTTGACAGCTACGAAGCGCACAAAGGCGAAATCGGTGGCCGTAAAAACGGCGTACTGATCTCCATGGACGCAGGCGAAATTTTCACCTACGCCCTGGGCAAGCTGGACGATCGTGGCCGCATGTTTGTGAAGGCGAACGATCCGGTATACGAAGGCATGATCGTCGGCATCCACAGCCGTGACAATGATCTTGTCGTCAACGCGACCCGCACCAAACAGCTCACCAACTTCCGCGTGTCCGGCAAAGAAGACGCCATCAAAATCACGCCACCGATTGAGCTGACGCTTGAATACGGCGTGGAGTTTATTGAAGAAGACGAGCTGGTGGAGATTACGCCAAAGTCGGTGCGCCTGCGCAAGCGGCATTTGACTGAGAGCGAGCGCAAGCGGGCAGGGAGGTAGGCTATTCCAAGGGCCGCCGCTCACCAGAGGCTTCCCTTCTGTTTGCCTGTCCAAACCTGCTCAAGCAGGCTTGGAGCCGCGTGCAAACAGCCTACGGTCTGGCGAAGCCAGTCCCGCGCCCCCTGTTTGAATGGGAAAAGTCGCCAATATTGGAAAACATGCAATGAAACTGACTCACCGCCGCGCGGTGGCGCTTATGGTGCTCGTGGCGTTTTTGTGGTCCACCGCTGGTGTGGTGTCGCGCCAGCTTGAGGCTGCGC
>JANPDQ010000447.1:0-2774 GCA_031431575.1 Polaromonas sp. | reverse complement strand
CTTGGCTCATGTCCAGGTGCACTATTTGCGCGTTGGTTGTGCGCAGCTGCTCCGCCAAGAAAATGGTGGCGTCGCCGGTCCCGCCGCCCGCTACCAAGGCCCTGAAGCCGTTTTTAAAAGACTGCTTTCCGGCAAAGCAGTAATGGTTGATCATGGGCAGATCTTCCAGCCAGGTCTGCGCCAGCCGCGTACGGTCGTCTTCAGGGTTGCAGGGCGGGTACGGCAAAGCCTCGTATTGGTTTCTGACGGAGGGCAAAAAGTTGGTCGGTTGCGGCATCAAGATCGGCACCTGTAAATAAGCGGTGCCACTATTGTCAGGGCGGATGGCCGCAACTAGTGCCAGCTCAAGCCAGCTTAAAGCCAGCTCAAGCCAGCTTAAAGCAGGTTGCGATGCTCGATTTTCAGGCAACGGTCTTGCACCACCGCCAAACCCGCAGCCTTGGCTTTTGCGGCGGCTTGTGGGTGGCTAATGCCCTGTTGCATCCACACCGCTTTGATACCGGCCTGTGCAATGAGCGCGATGGCTTCATCGACGATGGGCGGTATGTCGGCGCTGTTTCTAAAGCAGTTCACCATGTCAAACTTTTCTTCGCCAGCGGCCGCACTCAGACTGGGGTAGCACTTTTCGCCCAGAATTTCAGTTTCATTCGGGTTCACCGCAATGATGCGGTAACCATGCGCCTGCATGTACTGGGCCACGCCAAAGCTTGGGCGGGCAGGGTTGCCTGACAGGCCCACCACTGCGATGGTGCGGCAGGTTTTTAAAAGTTGAGCGATGGTGGACTCAGGCATCAAGCGCTTTGCTTCAAGCAGATTTGTACTTGACCGAGCAGCCGTATGCCTGCGTGGCGCTGGTGCTGATCGGCTTGCCGGCCAGCGCTTCGGTCAAGCCCTGGCGAACATAGTTGGTCGCTAGCTTGATGTCGTCGACACGGGCCGACGGCACGCTGTCAATCGCGCCCGCATAGACCAGCACGCCTTGCGGGTTGATGATGTACATGTGCGGCGTGGTTTTGGCACCATACAGCTGGCCAATGGTGCCCGCGTCGTCCATCAGCACTGCGGTGGCACTGCCTTTTTTCTCGGCTTTCCAGGCCATGAGTTTTGCGGGTGGCAAATAGTCGCTGGCGTCTTGCGCGGTCGAGTTCACACTCAGCCACACCACACCCTTGGCGGTGAAGTCTTTTTGCAGCGCCTGCATGTTGCCGCCGTAGTGTTTGACCACAAACGGGCAGCCAGGATTGGTCCATTCCAGTACCACCAGTTTGCCTTTGAAGTCGGCCAGTTTGTGCGATTTACCCAGCGCGTCTAGTGCAGTAAATGCGGGCGCAGCTTGGCCAACCGTGGCTGTGGCTGCTTGGGCTAGAGGCAAGCCCAGCGCTGTGCTTGACGCAGCTATAAAGGATGAAAAAGTACGGCGATTCATTGAACGGTTCAGCATCTTGAAAACTCCTGAATTGGTTTAAAAAAATTTAAAGCTCACAATTTGGCCAACTCGGCCCGAACATCCGAAACAGACAACACTTCGCTGAGCACCACTGGCGCGCGGCCCGGCTTGTAAATCACATAAACCGGCACGCCGCTGCGGCCAAGTTGCGTGAGCGCGGCAGTAACAGCTGGGTCGCGCCGGGTCCAGTCGGCGCGCAGCAGTGTGACCTTTTTCGCTTCAAAATCAGCCAGCACCGCTGCATTGCTGAGAGTGGTTTTCTTGTTGTACTGGCAGGTCACGCACCACGCGGCCGTAAAGTCAACAAAAACGCTTTGACCTGCTGCGGTGAGCTGTTCAACGCGGCCCGGCTCCCAGGCTTGCCATCCGGTAGCGGGCTGGCTCGCCGATGCACTGGTTTCCTGTAATTTTATGACATTTGGGCCTATAGCCCATATTCCAAGGGCGCAAGCAGCTATTGAAATAGTAGCAATTGTGGTACGGGCACGGCCCTTGAGTGTCAGCGCCCAAATTGCCAGCGCCAGCAACACCAGCAACCCCAGCAGCGCGCCAGCGCCATCAATGCCGCTTTGCTGGCCCAGCACCCACACCAGCCATACCACGGTGGCAAACATCGGAAACGCCATCAGCTGCTTGAACGTCACCATCCACGGGCCGGGCCGGGGAAGTAGACGTGCCACCGCTGGCACCGCGCTGGCCACCAGATAAGGAATGGCCATACCCAGACCAATCGCACCAAAAACCGCCAGCGCCTGCACTGCGGGCAAGCCCACCGCGTAACCAAGCGATGCACCCATGAAAGGTGCGGTGCACGGCGACGCAATTGCCGTGGCCAAAACGCCTGACAAGAATGAATCAATCGTCGGGTTTTTTGCCTGCAGGCTGGCAACGCTGCTGGGCAAAAAGCTGCCGAATTCAAACAGGCCCGCCAGGTTCAAACCAATCAGCGTAAACATGACTGCCAGGCCCGCAACGACGGCTGGGCTTTGCAACTGAAAGCCCCAGCCAAGTTGCTCACCCGCTGCGCGAAGGCCCAGCAGCAGCGCGCCCAGCGCCAAAAACGACAGCACTACACCGGCGGTGTACGCCAGCCCGGTGGTCACGCGCGTGGCTGGGTCTTTCACGTTTACAAACCCCACCACTTTGATGGCCAGCACCGGAAACACGCAGGGCATCAGGTTCAAAGTCATGCCGCCAACCAAAGCGCCCAAAATCGCCAGCCACAGGCTGAGCGGCGCAGCATTGCTCGCGTCAATCGGCGCTGCGCCATTGGCTGCATTGGCCAGCAGCGCGGTGTTCAGTTCAGGCGGAATTTGCGCGACTACAG
>JANPDQ010000446.1:0-2782 GCA_031431575.1 Polaromonas sp. | reverse complement strand
GCAAAAAGGCACCGAATTTGAAGCAATGACTCTGGAAGAGATCATTAAAAAATCAAGCGGCGGTGTGTACAACAACGCAGCGCAAATCTGGAACCACACGTTCTTTTGGAGCTGCATGAAGCCCGCCGGTGGTGGCGAGCCATCTGGCGCGCTGGCTGCCGCGATTAACGCTAAATTCGGCTCGTATGCAGCGTTTAAAGAGGCATTTGTGAAGTCCGCTGTTGGTAACTTTGGCTCCGGCTGGACATGGCTTGTGAAAAAAGCCGATGGCAGCGTCGATATTGTCAACACCGGCCCTGCTGGCACGCCGCTGACCACCGCAGACAAAGCGTTGATGACGGTCGATGTTTGGGAGCACGCGTACTACATCGACTACCGCAATGCACGCCCAAAGTTTGTTGAAACCTTTTTGTCGAGCTTGGTGAACTGGAGCTTTGCAGAAGCCAACTTCGCCTGAGTTTCAAGCCATCCAAACAAAAAGCCGACTTTCGAGTCGGCTTTTTTACGTGTTAGGTTGCGGGCCGAAATTCACCGCTGCGCTTGGAAAAGTGAGCCTTGCAGTTTGCTCCCAGCTTTGATGCCTTTTTTCGCAAACCAGCCTTTGTTCATTTCCAGCACGTAACGCACGGGTTGCGTCGAGCAATGCGCATCAAGCACCAGCGGCTTCATGTCCTCGATGTTGACAATCGTGCCGTCGTCCGCAATGAAGGCGGCGCTCAGGGGGAGCGGGGTGTTCTTCATCCAGAAACATTGCTTGGTGGGCTGCTCGAAGATAAAAATCATTCCCTCGTGTTGAGGCATCTCCGTGCGGTGCATCAGCCCGGTTTGGCGCTGCTCTGGCGTGGCCGCAACTTGCGCATCAATGCGGTGCATGCCAGCCGCAAGTTTTACACGCTCCAGGTTCAACTGCGGAGCTTCCTGCGCTTGGCTCAACACAACGAAGGAGAGCAGCGTGCACGCCGCGACAGATCTGTACAGCCTGGAAAGCACCGCTTTTGTGTTTGGTTTGAGATCCATTTCAAATCCTTGTGTATCTACTGAAACAAGCATAAACCAACAAAAAAAATGCCCGCACTGGGCGGGCATTTTTAGCTGATAAGTAACGAATTACTTGGCAGCTGGCTTTTCAGCTTTCTTGGCGGCAGCAGCAGCAGCTTTTTCTTTCTTGGCCATTGCAGCTTTTTCTTTCTTGGCGGCAGCAGCAGCAGCTTTTTCTTCTTTGGTCATTTTTGCTGGCTTGGCATCAGCCTTCATTTCAGCTTTAGCAGCTGGTGCGGCAGCTGCAGGAGCAGCAGCTGCTGGAGCAGCCATAGCTGGCTTGGCACCAGAAGCAGCGGCAGCAGGAGCGCCAGCGTGGGAAGCAGCGAATGCGCCAACAGCAAACAGGCTAGAAATCAAAGCAGCGAGGATTTTGTTCATTTGGAAGTTCCTGAAATAACGTTATTGGAAAATTACCCCGAAAATTTCGGAGGCCTAACCGTAACGAGGCCTGCTACGAATCGGTTGACAAGCGCGGCTTTTTTTTCTTCCGCTCGCGTTTACAGCTAGAATTTAGGGGTTTTCACCTAAAACACGCAGACGATTATTTTTTCGTGTTTTCATCTACGCCACCCCGAAATCGGAGACTTCACAACATGTACCAACACATCAAAGTGCCTGCGCAGGGCAAAAAAATCACAGTCAATGCCGATAACTCCCTGAATGTGCCGGATGAGCCGGTTATTCCGTTTATTGAAGGCGACGGTACCGGCCAAGACATCACGCCAGTCATGCTTAAAGTAGTGGATGCCGCAGTTGCCAAAGCTTACGGTGGCAAGAGAAAAATCCACTGGATGGAAGTTTATGCGGGTGAAAAATCTACGAAAGTTTACGGTCCTGATGTCTGGTTGCCTGAAGAAACGCTGCACGCAGTGCGTGACTATGTTGTGTCGATTAAAGGCCCGCTGACAACGCCAGTTGGCGGCGGCATTCGCAGCTTGAATGTAGCTATGCGCCAAGAGCTTGATTTATATGTTTGCTTGCGGCCAATTCAGTACTTCAAGGGTGTTCCATCCCCGGTTAAAGAGCCAGAAAAGACCCACATGGTGATCTTTCGTGAGAACTCGGAAGACATTTACGCAGGTATCGAGTTTGAGTCCGGCAGCGACAAGGCTAAAAAACTTATCAAGTTTTTGCAAGATGAAATGGGCGTTAAAAAGATTCGCTTCCCCAACACGTCAGGCATCGGCATCAAGCCTGTTTCTAGCGAAGGTACTGAGCGCTTGATGCGCAAGGCCATTCAGTACGCGATCGACAACGATAAGCCCAACGTGACCATTGTTCACAAGGGCAACATCATGAAGTACACCGAAGGCGGCTTTCGAGACTGGGCGTACGCGCTCGCACAAAAGGAATTTGGCGCTGAACTGATTGACGGCGGCCCATGGTGCAAGTTTAAAAATCCAAAAACGGGCAAAGAAATCGTCGTTAAGGACGTGATTGCCGATGCGTTTTTGCAGCAAATTTTGCTTCGCCCAGCCGAGTATTCAGTGGTGGCAACGCTCAATTTGAACGGCGACTACATTTCTGACGCTCTTGCCGCGCAGGTCGGTGGCATCGGTATTGCGCCAGGCGCCAATTTGTCTGACACCGTGGCGTGCTTTGAAGCGACGCACGGCACGGCACCGAAATACGCAGGCAAGGATTACGTCAATCCGGGCTCTGAGATTTTGTCAGCTGAAATGATGCTCCGCCACATGGGCTGGTTTGAGGCAGCCGACCTCATCATCAGCTCGATGGAAAA
>JANPDQ010000445.1:0-21074 GCA_031431575.1 Polaromonas sp. | reverse complement strand
TTCCGCTTGCGGAGCGGCTGCGCCCGCAAACCCTCGGCGACGTGATTGGCCAGCAACACCTGCTGGGTGACGGCATGCCGCTGCGCATTGCGTTTGAGTCTGGCCAGCCGCACAGTTGCATTTTGTGGGGCCCGCCCGGTGTTGGAAAAACCACCATAGCCCGGCTGATGGCCAACAGCTTTGACGCGCATTTCATCACCATGTCGGCGGTGCTGGGCGGCGTAAAGGAGATTCGCGAAGCGGTTGAGCAAGCCAGCGTCTGGCGAGGGCAGGGCGAGGGGAAAAGAACCATTGTGTTTGTAGACGAAGTACACCGCTTCAACAAAAGCCAGCAAGACGCATTTTTGCCGCACGTTGAAAGTGGGTTGTTCACCTTCGTTGGCGCCACCACTGAAAACCCGTCGTTCGAGGTCAACGCCGCGCTGCTTTCACGCGCTGCTGTGTATGTACTACAGCCTCTGAATATGGCTGATTTGAAGCAAATAGTGGCCATAGCGCTTAAAATACAGGCGCTAGCAGCTATTGAAAACATAGCAACTCAAGCTATTGAACGATTGGTTGCCTACGCCGACGGCGATGCACGGCGCTTGCTGAACACGCTTGAATCACTGGCTGTTGCGGCAGCCAACGACAAATCAGGCCCAATCACCGAAGTAACCGATACCTGGCTGCTCAAGGTGCTAGGCGAAAAAATGCGGCGTTACGACAAAGGCGGCGAGGTGTTCTACGACACCATTTCTGCCCTGCACAAATCGGTGCGCGGCTCTGACCCCGACGCCGCACTGTATTGGCTCATGCGCATGCTAGATGGCGGTGCAGAACCCAAATACATGGCGCGCCGCCTGATTCGCATGGCCAGTGAAGACATTGGGCTGGCGGACCCCCGCGCGCTGCGGCTGGCGCTGGACGCAGCCGAAGTATATGAACGCTTGGGCTCTCCGGAGGGAGAGCTGGCGCTGGCTGAATGTGTGATTTATCTGGCGATGGCACCCAAATCAAATGCGGTGTACGTAGCATTTAATGAAGCCAAAGCGCTGATTAAAAAGGGCGGCACATTGCCAGTGCCCATGCACTTGCGAAACGCGCCTACCAAGCTTATGAAGGAGCTGGACTACGGCAAAAACTACCGCTACGCGCACAACGAAGCCGATGGCTTTGCGGCAGGTGAAAACTACTTTCCTGAGGGTATGGCGACACCAGAGTTTTATCGGCCCGTCAGCCGCGGACTGGAAATACGCATCGCTGAAAAGCTGGCGGAACTCAAGCATAAAAATATGCGGGATTCGCATTGAAAATTTTGAACCGTTAACCACATTTTCAAGGGTTAACCCCGCGAAAAGTACATGCATGGCGCGATTCTCGCTACGGTACCGTGACTACAATCCGCGCACTGCCTGCCCGGGTCTTTCGGGCTGGCAACAGTGACAAGCAATCGTTTTTGGTTTCGGTTTATTTTGGGGTAAGTTATGGATGTATTACTGCAGCAGATCATCAATGGTCTGGTTTTGGGCAGCATGTACGCGCTGATCGCATTGGGCTACACCATGGTGTACGGCATCATTAATTTGATCAATTTTGCGCACGGCGAGGTACTGATGGTGGGCGCACTCACCAGCTGGACGATCATTGGCATCATGCAAACTTCCATGCCCGGCACGCCCGGCTGGATTATTTTGCTGATATCGATGTTGATTGCATTTGTGGTGTGTGCAGCATTGAATTTCGTGATTGAAAAAGTCGCTTACCGGCCGCTGCGCAATGCGCCTAAGCTGGCACCGCTGATCACCGCCATCGGCATGTCATTGCTGCTGCAAACGCTGGCAATGATTATCTGGAAGCCAACCTACAAGTCGTACCCCACTTTGTTGCCGTCTCAGCCCTACGAATTTGGCGGCGCGGTCATTACCGTCACACAGATATTTATTCTGGGTGCCACCGCTATTTCTCTTGCAATTTTGATGTGGCTGGTGCATTACACGCGGCTTGGCCGTGCCATGCGCGCCACCGCAGAAAACCCACGTGTTGCCGCGCTCATGGGCGTGCGCCCAGACACCGTTATTTCGGCTACCTTCATCATCGGCGCTATTTTGGCTGCGCTTGCAGGCGTCATGTATGCGTCAAATTACGGTACTGCGCAGCACGCTATGGGATTTTTGCCGGGGCTCAAAGCATTTACCGCAGCTGTGTTCGGCGGCATTGGCAACCTGGGCGGAGCGGTACTTGGCGGTATTTTGCTGGGGCTGATTGAGTCGATTGGTGCGGGGTATATCGGACCGCTTACGGGCGACGTATTGGGCAGCCAGTACACCGATATATTTGCCTTTATTGTGCTGATTTTTGTACTCACACTGCGCCCACAAGGCCTGCTGGGTGAACGTGTGGCCGATCGGGCTTGACGCAATTAAAACGCCATCGAGATTATTATGAAATCCAACAAAAACGTAACTTATTTGCTGATGGGGCTGGCCCTTTTAGTGCTGCCTTTGTTCCTGCAGTTCGGTGGCAACGCCTGGGTGCGCATTGTCGATATGGCGCTGCTGTATGTACTGCTTGCGCTGGGCCTGAACATTGTGGTGGGCTACGCGGGGCTGCTTGACCTGGGCTACGTCGCGTTTTTTGCGGTGGGAGCGTACTTGGCTGCGCTACTTGGCTCGCCGCATTTGCTACAAGCGTTTCCAGAGCTTGCAGCCATGTTCCCGAATGGCTTGCACCTGCCGATTTGGGTGGTTATTCCACTCTCGGCGGCATTGGCCGGGTTGTTCGGCCTGGTGCTGGGCGCGCCCACACTTAAATTGCGCGGAGACTATCTGGCCATCGTCACGCTCGGCTTCGGCGAAATCATCCGCGTGTTTTTGGCCAACCTTGACAGGCCGTTCAACATCACCAACGGCCCAAAAGGCATCAACCAGATTGATTCCATCAAGTTTTTCGGCTTTGACCTCGGTGCAGACCATGTATTTTTTGGCATCACTGTCAATTCCGTGTCGATGTACTACTACCTGTTTTTGGCGCTTGTTGTTGTTGCCGTTGTGCTGTGCCACAGACTTGAAAATTCTCGTATTGGCCGCGCCTGGATGGCGATTCGTGAAGACGAAATCGCCGCAAAAGCGATGGGTATCAACACGCGCAATCTGAAGTTGCTGGCCTTCGGAATGGGCGCAACCTTTGGCGGCGTATCAGGTGCCATGTTTGCTTCGTTTCAGGGCTTTGTATCACCGGAGTCCTTCAGCCTGATGGAGTCGGTGATGATCGTTGCGATGGTGGTGCTTGGCGGCATTGGCTATTTGCCAGGCGTTGTTTTGGGCGCGCTGCTACTGGCTGCGTTGCCAGAGGTGCTCCGCTACGTGGCGGGGCCGCTGCAGGTCATGACCGATGGCCGGATTGACGCCGCGATTTTGCGGCAATTGCTGATTGCGCTGGCCATGATCACCATCATGCTCATGCGCCCACGGGGCCTGTGGCCGTCGCCCGAGCATGGCAAGTCCCTAAACAAACCTGCGGGCAAAGTGCCTAGCAACACGATCAACCCGTAAGGATTGCAGACATGAGCGAAACCATATTAAAAGTCTCTGGCGTGTCCAAGCGCTTTGGCGGCTTGCAGGCATTGAGCGATGTCGGTATTCAGATTGAACGCGGTCAGGTCTACGGTTTGATTGGCCCCAACGGCGCTGGTAAGACCACATTTTTTAATGTGCTTACCGGCTTGTACACCCCAGACAGCGGCAGCTTTGAGCTTGCGGGAAAGCCTTACCAGCCAACGGCAGTGCACCAAGTTGCCAAAGCAGGCATTGCCCGCACGTTTCAAAACATCCGGCTGTTTGCAGAAATGACAGCGCTTGAAAACGTCATGGTGGGCCGCCACGTCCGCACCCATTCAGGGCTGATTGGCGCCGTCTTTCGTACAAGTGGCTTCAAAAACGAAGAAGCTGCGATTGCCAAGCGCTCGCAAGAGCTGCTCGACTATGTTGGCATCGGCAAGTACGCCGAATTCAAAGCCCGCACGCTGAGTTATGGCGACCAGCGCCGGCTGGAGATTGCGCGCGCTTTGGCCACTGACCCACAGCTGATTGCTCTTGACGAGCCCGCAGCCGGCATGAACGCGACTGAGAAAATCCAGCTGCGCGAACTGATTGATCAGATCCGCAAAGACAACCGCACCATCTTGCTGATTGAGCACGACGTCAAACTCGTCATGGGTTTGTGCGACCGTGTCACCGTACTGGATTACGGTAAGCAGATCGCCGAAGGCATACCTGCCGACGTACAGAAAAACGAAAAAGTGATTACCGCGTATCTGGGTGGCGGTCACTGAGCACAAGGTTTCTTCATGAGCACAACACTACTAAAAATCACTGGCCTCCAGGTTGCTTACGGCGGCATTAAAGCCGTTAAAGGCGTTGACCTGCACGTCAACGAAGGCGAGCTGGTCACGCTGATCGGCTCCAATGGCGCTGGAAAAACAACCACCATGAAGGCCATTACCGGCTCACTCCCACTTGCCGCCGGGGACATCGAATACTTGGGTAAAAGCATCAAAGGCAAGGGCGCTTGGGACTTGGTCAAAGACGGCTTGGCCATGGTGCCAGAGGGGCGCGGCGTGTTTGCCCGCATGACGATTATTGAAAACCTGCAGATGGGTGCTTACATCCGCACTGACAAGCCTGAAATTGCAGCGGACATGGAAAAGATGTTCACTATTTTTCCACGCCTGCGTGAACGCAAAGACCAACTCGCTGGAACCATGAGCGGTGGTGAGCAGCAAATGCTGGCAATGGGCCGGGCCCTGATGAGCCGCCCCAAAGTGCTGCTGCTGGACGAGCCATCGATGGGTTTGTCGCCGATCATGGTCGATAAGATCTTTGAAGTGGTTAAAGATGTATCAGGCCAAGGCGTAACGATTCTCTTGGTTGAGCAGAATGCGAGCCGGGCGCTTGGCATTGCTGACCGTGGCTACGTCATGGAGTCTGGCTCGGTCACGATGAATGGGGATGCCAAAGAGTTGCTCAATGATCCCCGGGTTCGGGCGGCTTATTTGGGGGAGTAATTCGGGTTGCTGCGCTCTGGATACGGGCGCGGACAGCTCCTGAATTTATAGCATTTCGCCTTCATTGGGAGTGCCGGGCTACCCCGGCACTCTCATTAAAGAACGCGCTATAAATTAAAGGACTACCTGCGCAGGTATCCAAACCGCCAGAGCCCTAAAACATCAATCAACCCGAGCCCCAGACGCCTTAACAACCTTTTCATACTTCCCCAACTCACTCTTCATAAAAGCCGCAAACTGCTCAGGCGAAGAAGCCACCGGCTCAGCCATCAATGCAGCAAAGCGCGTTTTGGCCTCAGGTGAATTCAAAGCGGCAACAAACGCAGCGTTGAGCTTGGCCACCACATCAGCGGGGGTCGCAGCGGGTGCGACTAGTCCCCACCAGGTGTCAATCTCAAAGCCCTTGAAGGTCTCAGCAATTGCTGGAACATCAGGCAACAGCGCACTGCGTTTGGTGGTGGTTACTGCCAGCGCTTTCAGTTTTCCCGCCTTGATGTTGGCGGCTGCTGTGGCCAGGTTGTCGAAGTTGAAATCTACCTGGCCACTGAGCAACGCCAACTGCGCTGGGTTGCCGCCGTTGTACGGAATGTGTAGTGCAAATATGCCTGCTTGCGCCTTGAACATTTCACCGGCCAAATGCCCCGCGCTGCCGTTGCCGCCGCTGCCGTAGTTCAGCTTTGCCGGGTTCGCCTTTGCGTATTTGACAAGGTCTGCCAGCGTGTTGATTTTCAATCGGGCCGCAGTTTCGGTGTTGATCACCAACACATTTGGCACGCGCAGCATTTGCGTAATAGGCGCAAAGTCCGTCGCTGCGTTGTAAGGCATTTTGGCGTACAGCCACGGGTTAATCGCATGCGTGGCTACTGCGGCAATGCCAATGGTCAACCCATCTGGCGCTGCTTTGGCCACCGCATCCGCGCCGATGTTGCCGCCCCCACCAGGTCGGTTTTCAATGATGACTGTGCCTAGTGTGTCTTTGACCCGCTCGGCCATCAAGCGGGCTGTTACATCAATCGGACCACCAGCCGCATAGGGCACGATGATGCGCATGACTTTGGTTTGCGCAGCGGCAAAAGTGGTGGCGCATACAAGTACAGCAGCGGTGACAAGCTGCTTTAAAAAGCATTTTGGGTGTAAATAGTTCATACTCGGATTGTTGCAAAAACTGCTAGCAGTTTGCCCTATCGCATTCCACTACAAACACCACCTCTGCACGGGCCTAAGCGGCAGCTACGGTTGCCATCGCCTTGTCTTTTTCCGTCACAAAAGAGTCGGCAAAAAACTCGTCTGCCGGCAAGCCCGCAGCGATGTATGCAGCTTGGGCAGAATCCACCACAATCGGCGCACCGCAGGCGTACACCTGGTGGGCACTCAGATTCGGCATATCTTGCAGCACCGCGTTGTGCACGAAGCCGGTGCGACCAGACCATGCGTCCTCAGGAAGCGCGTCAGACACCACCGGGATGTAAGTCAGGTTGGGCATGCTGGCTACTTTGCCAAGCACCCAATCGTGCATGTACAAATCCACTGGGCGCCTGCCGCCCCAGTACAGCGCGGCGGGGCGCGTAATACCTTTAACCTGCATGTGTTCAATCATGGCTTTGATCGGCGCAAAGCCAGTGCCCGACGCTAAAAAAACCATTGGCTTGGCGCTTTCCTCGCGCAGGTAAAAACTACCGAACGGGCCTTCAACCCGCAAGATTTCTTTTTCTTTCATCGCGCTGAAAACGTGGTCAGTGAACTTGCCGCCCGGTGTGTGGCGCACGTGCAGCTCAACACCGGGGTTTTCAAGTTGCGTGTGCGGCGCATTGGCCATTGAGTAGGCTCGCCGGTCGCCATCACGCAGCAAAAATTCGATGTACTGGCCCGCGTGGTACTTGAACACATCGGCCGCTGGCAGTTGCAGCCGCACCGCCATGACGTCGTGCGACAGCTTGGCCAGGCTAGCCACGCGCGTCGGCATTTTTTTGATCGGGAAGGCGCTTTCATCGGTGACCTGACGGGACTCCATCACCACATCGGAATGCGCGGTACCGCAGCACGTCAGGATAAAACCCTGCTCGGCTTCTTCAGGCGACAAGGCCTTGACCTGGTGCGTGCCATGCGTGACCACCCCTGAGATCTTTTTGCACTTGCAAGACCCGCAGGCGCCGTCTTTGCAGCCGTACGGCAGGCCAATACCCTGGCGCATGGCCGCAGCTAGCAGCGCCTCATCGGGGTTAGCAGTAAAGGTGCGTCCGCTGTGCTGCACGGTGATGTTAAAACTCATAAAAAGCTGTCCTGTTGGTTATGCTTAGCGCTTGTTGTTCTGTTTTGTCGCTGCTGGCAGCGATTTCTTGCCGCTAACTCAATTTTGCCTTCAAATTCAAGTCCCCTCGGCGCGCTGCCCGCGCGCTTTAGGCGCCAGCGCGTTTTAATCATCGGCTGTGGCGATGTGGGCCAGCGCGCGGCGGCGTTTCTGCCTGCACATTTGAACGTGATGGCCCTTACGTCATCACCCGAGCGGCGAAGCACACTGCGTGCGCAAGGCATCACGCCGCTGCTTGGCAACCTCGATGTGGCGGCAAGTTTGCGGCGGCTTTCAGGCCTGGCGCACCGCGTGCTGCACCTTGCACCGCCGCCCAACGACGACCCCCTTGAAAAAACCGACCCGCGCACTCAGGCCGTGCTGCGCGCGCTGCGCCTGCGCAGCTTGCCGCAGGCGGTGGTGTATGGCTCAACCAGCGGCGTGTATGGCGACTGCCAGGGGCAATGGGTGGACGAGACCAGGGTGGTAGCGCCCACTACAGCCAGAGCCCACCGCCGCGTGCATGCAGAGGCAACGCTGCGCCACTTTGGCCGCAGTGCAAGCGTGGCTGTGCATGTGCTGCGCATACCTGGCATCTATGCGCCCAATCGCGCAGGCGGCACGCCACGTGAAAGGCTGCTCAAGGGCTCGCCCGCGTTATTAACAAACGATGACGTCTACACCAATCACATTCATGCTGACGACCTGGCCCGTGCTTGCCTGGCAGCTCTCTTTGTGGGCAAACCACAGCGGATTTCCAACGTTAGTGATGACACCGACTTAAAAATGGGTGACTACTTTGACTTGGCGGCTGATTTGTACGGGTTGCCGCGACCCGCCAGAATTTCACGCACCCAAGCTATTGCCGAGTTGCCCACCATGCAAATGAGTTTTATGAGCGAATCACGGCGGCTGAGCAATGAACGCATGAAGCGAGAACTCAGGCTGGTTTTGCGCTACCCGATCGTTGCTGAGGGGCTGATTAAAACCTGAAGCTGCTATGTAATAAATAGCTTTTCGTGCCCATATTGATTGGGCTAGAAAGTTTATTTATGCTTGAATTTGCCCAAATTTTGATGATTTGGTGCCCGGGGCCGGAATCGAACCCGCTCACTAGTGAGCTTTGTCAGCAGCGCCAAAGGCGTGTGGTTCGGGGAGTTAGAAAAAGTGTTGTGACCACTTGCGTATGGTGCCCGGGGCCGGAATCGAACCGGCACGCCTTGCGGCGCGGGATTTTGAGTCCCGTGCGTCTACCAATTCCACCACCCGGGCAACGCTTTGAGCCTCAGATTATGGCACAGTATGGTCATGAACTATCCGACTATTGAAGATGCAATCGGCAACACACCCTTGGCCAGATTGCAGCGTATTGGCGCTCTTGACAACGCCGCACGTGGCAATATTATTTTGGGCAAACTGGAGGGCAACAACCCGGCGGGTTCGGTCAAAGACCGCCCGGCAATCGCAATGATCAAACACGCCGAAGAGCGCGGTGAGATCAAACCCGGCGACACGCTGATTGAAGCGACTTCTGGCAATACGGGCATTGCACTGGCGATGGCAGCGGCGATCAAGGGCTACCGCATGATTCTGGTCATGCCCGAAGACCTGTCGATTGAGCGTGCGCAAACGATGAAAGCTTTTGGAGCCGAACTGATTTTGACCCCCAAAAGCGGCGGAATGGAAAGCGCCCGAGACTTGGCCGAGCGCATGCAGGCAGAAGGCAAGGGCAGGGTGCTTGACCAGTTCGCAAACCTCGATAACCCGCGCGCCCATTTTGAAACCACAGGCCCTGAAGTTTGGCAGGCTACAGGCGGCAAAGTCACGCATTTTGTGAGCGCCATGGGCACCACTGGCACCATTACAGGCGTGTCGAAGTATCTGAAATCACAAAACCCGGGCATCCGAATCATCGGTGCGCAGCCCTCCGACGGCTCACGCATTCCGGGCATTCGCAAATGGCCAGAAGCCTATTTGCCAAAAATCTATGACCCGAGCCATATTGATGAGCTGATGCTGGTTGGCCAGGCTGATGCAGAAGAAATGTGCAGGCGCATGGCGCGAGAAGAGGGAATGTTTGCAGGCGTGTCGGCGGCAGGCGCGTGCTGGGTGGCGCAAGAAGTTGCAAAAACCGTGACCAACGCGGTGATCGTGTTCATCGTCTGCGACCGGGGTGACCGGTATCTGTCCACCGGCATATTTCCGGCGTAACGCATTAAAATATGATCATTTACGCCTGTAGCGCAATAAATACAGGAGTTAGCAGCTCCTAATATAATAGCAATTGAAAACATGATGCAAGAATTCAAGTTCTGCCCCCAATGCGCCACACCGCTAGAAATGGTGACGCAACTCGAAGATGGTGGTGAAAAAGCCCGCCTGCGCTGCCCAGCGTGCGGCTACACACACTGGAACAACCCGACCCCGGTGCTGGCTGGGGTGGTTGAGCTGAACGGTCAAATTTTGCTGGCGCGCAATGCGGCGTGGTCGGGCCGCATGTTTGCTTTGATCACCGGTTTTATGGAAGCCGGCGAAACCCCGCAGGGCGGCATCGCGCGGGAAATTAAAGAAGAAACGAATCTGGACGCGACTGCGCTCAACCTGATTGGCGTGTACGACTTTCAACGCATGAACCAGATCATCATTGCGTACCACGCGGTTTGCACGGGTGAGGTGGTGCTGTCGCCAGAGCTGGTGGAGTACAAACTTTATGCGCCGGGCGATGTGATGTGCTGGCCTGCAGGTACGGGCTACGCGCTGGCCGATTGGCTGAAGTCTCGCGGTTACAACCCGCAGTTTGTCGAATGGCAAAAGAGGGACTGAATCATCTCCGCTGATGACGTGCTTAAAATCAAGACTTCTCAAGGATTTCCATGAACATCGACAAAGAACTCGACACACGCGGCCTGAATTGCCCGCTGCCCATTTTGAAGGCCAAAAAAGCGCTGACCGAAATGCAAAGCGGTCAGTTGCTCAAGGTGGTGTCAACCGATGCGGGTTCGACCCGTGACTTTCAGGCGTTTGCCAAACAAACGGGTAATGACCTGGTAGAGCAACTCTCTGACGGCGCTGACTTTATTCACGTTTTAAAACGCCGCTAAAGCTGTTCCAAGGGCTCAATCGAGCTTGAGATTTTTTAAATAATCTTTAAAGTACGCCCCAACGTCTGCGTGCTGCAGAGCCAGCTCTACCGTAGCTTCCAGAAAACCTTCTTTGCTACCGCAATCGTAGCGCTTACCCATGTATTCGTAGGCGTAAACAGCCTCTTTTCCTATCAGGCTGGCAATGCCGTCGGTCAGTTGCAGCTCGCCACCCACGCCCGGCTTTTGGCTGCGAATGTGTGCAAAAACAGCGGGCGTCAAAATATACCGGCCCGCTACCGCCATGCGTGAAGGAGCTGCTTCAGGCGCTGGCTTTTCTACCATTGCGCTGACATTCAACAGGCGTTCACCGCTTTTTTCGCCCGCAACTATTCCGTAGCGCCGGGTATGCGCCAGGGGCACTTCCTGCACTGCCAGCACAGTGCGGCCAAGCACTGCAAACTGCTCGGCCATTTGCGCCAGCACCGGTTTGCCATCGGCCGGGCCCACCATCAAATCATCTGCCAGCAACACCGCAAACGGTTCATTGCCAACCAGATGTTCGGCGCACAGCACCGCATGGCCCAGCCCCAGTGAGCGCGGCTGGCGCACATAAGAAAAGTCCATTCCGGCAGGCTGCACCGACTGCACCAGCGCAAGCAACTCCAGCTTGCCAGCAACTTCCAACTCGTTTTCCAGCTCGTATGCGGTGTCAAAGTGGTCTTCAATCGCGCGCTTGCTGCGGCCCGTCACGAAAATCACATGCCGGATACCAGCGGCGTAGGCCTCTTCCACTGCGTACTGAATCAGTGGCTTGTCGACCACTGGCAGCATTTCTTTGGGCTGCGCTTTGGTGGCCGGCAAAAAGCGCGTACCCAGTCCAGCTACCGGGAACACCGCTTTTTTAACTTGAGTGGATTGAGAAGAAATAACCATGGATATTTAACGTAACTCTCAACATAAATGATTGATTTGCATAATGCTAAAGCATTGCAGATGCGCAGCAATTTGGCTGTCAGCCATCTGGCCACTCACGTGAAAGTCATTTGCCCACATTGGGATTACCTGTTGATTGCCACTGCATCCTTCATGTGTGCTCTACCAGCAAATGAATCGGTTCGACATCTTACTTTTAGTCGCGTGGTTGCATGATTCCAGAGCATATTTTGGATCGCACCCTGGCATCTAATTCATTGGGCAGTTTGCCGAAATTTGGTCGTATGTAGTCCGCAGAAAAACGGTGGGTAATTTATTGGCGTCTATCAAGTCGTATGGGCCGCAGCCGGATCAAAGTTCAAATCTAAAACGAAGGTGAGCGTTTCCCCATCAGAGCGGTCAAGTTGCAATGTGAAACCATGCGTGCGCGCCAACTGCCGCATGCCGTGGTTTTCGCGCAAAACCTGAGCGACCATACGCTGGGTTCCGTTGCTGGTGACGTAGTCAATCATTTTGCGGGTCAGCGCGTGTCCTAACCCTTTTCCTTTCAGGTCCGAACGGATCATGATTGCAAACTCCGCCTCGACGTTGTCGGGGTCCGCCACGGCGCGCACTACGCCCAGTGTTTGCCGGGTGCTGTCTGGCAGGGTACGCACAGCGATAAAAGCCATCTCGCGGGCGTAGTCAATCTGGCTAAATCGCGCCAGCTCTGTGGGCGGTACCTCGCGGCGCGTGCTGAAAAAACGCATCCGCATGTCTTCAGGCAGAACGCTTTCGATAAAAGCCCGGTGCTGAGCGCCGTCTTCAGGACGGATCGGCCGCAATGTGATGGTCTCGCCTTGCCACACGATGTCCTCTGACAGCCCGGCCGGATACGGCGTGATGGCGAAGTGCGCTGTGCCTGCCTGCAGCTGGACGCTGACCCGAATGCGCGCATCCAGCGCAATGGCGCCAACGTCATCAGCCAGCAGCGGATTGATGTCAATTTCAGCCAGTTCAGGCAAGTCGGCCAGCATCTGCGACAGGGCAATCAGCACATCGCACACCGCATCAACGTTTGCGGGTGGATGGTCGCGGTAGCCGGCCAGCAGCTTCGCGACGCGGGTTCGCGCAATGGCCTCACGCGCCAGCACTCGGTTCAACGGCGGCAGCGCGATGGCGCGGTCAGCCAGCACTTCAACCGCCGTACCCCCCTGACCAAACAACAGCACCGGGCCAAACAATGGGTCGATGCTGGCACCTACTATCAACTCTTGCGCCATGGGCCGCAGCACCATCGTTTGCACCGTGAAGCCGGCAACGTGCGCCTCAGGCCTTAAGGTGCGCAAGCGGGCCAGCATGGCATCCGCGGCTTGCTGAAGTTCTGTTTCAGTGCGCAGGTTCAACACCACGCCACCCACGTCCGATTTGTGACTGACGCCGGGCGACAAGATTTTCAGCACCACAGGAAAGCCCATGCCGCGTGCTGCCTGCACAGCTGCCTGGGCAGTTGGTGCAACGGCAACCGTTGCTACCACCGCAATGCCGTAGGCCTTCAACACAGACTTGGCCTCCAGCTCGCCCAACATTTCGCGACCTTCAGCCAGAGCGGCAGCAATAATGGTGCGGGCGGCAGCTACATCGGGCACCGTGCTTTCGCTGGCAGTTGGCGCTTCAAGCAGCAGGGCCTGGTTGCGGCGGTAGGTTGCCAGCATCGCAAATGCCCGCACCGCTTCTTCAGGCGTGTTGTAGTCGGCAACGCCAGCATCGTTAAATATTCGCCTGGCCTGACTAACGGCGGCGTCGCCTAGCCAGCACGCCAGCATGCGGCTTGAGAACTGGCGCACGATGGGAGCGCAGGCACGGGCGATGTCGTCACTGCGCACAATGGCTGTTGGTGCGTGCATGAACAGCACCGCACCGCTGTCGGCATCGGACAGCAGTGCCTGCAGCGTGTCGGTGTAGCGCGCAATGGGTGCATCGCCAATCATGTCAACCGGGTTGCCATGCGACCAAGTGGGCGGCAACAGCGCATCGAGTTTTGTGTGCATGCCTGCGCTGAGTTCATGCAGTACAACGCCCGCGGCGGCAGCTGCATCAGCAGCCATCACGCCTGCGCCACCGCCATTGGTCATTACCGTCAGGGTTTGGTCGCGGTTGCTGCCAAAGCGCGCCAGTGTTTGCGCCGCCATGAACAGGTCGTCGAGTGTGTCGACACGCAGCATTCCCGCACGGCGAATGGCGGCATCGAACACGATGTCGGACCCCGCAAGTGCGCCAGTGTGTGAGGCAGCCGCCGTGACGCCCTTGCCAGCGCGCCCAGCCTTGACGACGATCACTGGCTTGTTGCGCGCTGCAGCCCGGGCCGCTGACATGAATTTGTGCGGTGCCTTGATGGACTCGATGTACATCAAAATCGAGCGCGTACGCCCGTCGCTTGCCAGGTAGTCCAGCAGATCGCCAAAGTCCACGTCAGCGCTTTCACCCAGCGACACCATGTGAGAAAAACCAATGCGCCGGGAATTGGCCCAGTCAAGCACTGCTGTGACCAGCGCACCAGACTGCGAAATAAAAGCAACTTCGCCGGGCAATGCATCAGTATGCGCAAAGCTGGCGTTCAAGCCCGCATGCGGGCTCAGCAGGCCAATGCAGTTCGGGCCCAGGATTCGCAGCAGGTACGGACGGGCAGCGTTGAGCATGGCGCGCTTTTGTTCAGCATCCAGCCCCGCAGTCATCACAATCACGGCGCGGGTACCGAGTCTGCCAAGCGCATCAATCAACCCCGGCACGGTGTCAGGCGGGGTACACACCACAGCCAGGTCTGGCGTTTGCGGTAAGTCCGATACGCGTGCAAACACAGCTTCGCCGTCAAGCGTCACATGCTTGGGATTTACCGCAAAGATCGGACCTGCAAAATGACCAGCGCACAGGTTGCGCCACACCGTGGCCCCCACGCTCGCCACGCGGTTGGAAGCACCGATCACGACGATCGATTTTGGCTCCAGCAGGCGGTCGAGGTTGCGGATGCTCATATGTTCTTCAACCCATTCCATTTCCAGTCGCGAATTTCCGGCATGTCTTCGCCGTGTTGACGGATGTAGGCCTTGTGTTCCAGCAGCTTGGAGCGCAGCTCTTGCTGGACAAGCGTCGCACGCTCTCCAAGCTTGGGGACACGGTCAATCACGGCAGCGGCCAGGTGAAACCTGTCCAGGTCATTGAGCACGGCCATGTCGAACGGCGTGGTTGTTGTGCCTTCTTCTTTGTAGCCGTGAACATGCAGGTTGTGGTGGTTGGTGCGGCCATACGTCAGTCGGTGAATCAGCGACGGATAGCCATGGAAGGCAAAGATGATGGGTTTGTTGGTTGTGAACAGCTCGTCGAATTCGGCATCACTCAAGCCGTGAGGGTGCGCGCTGTGCGGCTGCAGTTTCATCAGGTTGACGACGTTGATAACCCGCACCTTTAAATCTGGAAAATAGCCACGCAGAAATTGAGCCGCTGCCAGCGTTTCAAGTGTCGGCACATCGCCGCAGCAGGCCATCACGACATCCGGCCCGTTGACTGGCTCACCTGTCTGCTCGGTGCTGGCCCAATGCCAAATGCCTAACCCGGCGGCGCAGTGCGTGATTGCGGTGTCCATGTCCAGCCACTGCGGCGCGGGCTGCTTGCCAGCAACGATCACGTTGACGTAATGGCGACTGCGCAAACAGTGGTCTGTGACGCAAAGCAGTGTGTTCGCGTCCGGCGGCAGGTAGATGCGAATCACATCGGACTTCTTGTTGGCGACGTGGTCAAGAAACCCTGGGTCCTGGTGGCTAAAGCCATTGTGGTCTTGTCGCCATACGTGCGATGTCAATAAATAGTTGAGCGATGCAATCGGCCGACGCCACGGGATTTGAGCGGAAACTTTCAACCACTTGGCATGCTGATTGAACATCGAGTCGACAATGTGAATGAAGGCTTCGTAACATGAAAAAAATCCGTGTCTTCCGGTAAGCAAATAACCTTCCAGCCAGCCTTCACACTGGTGCTCACTCAGCATTTCCATGACGCGGCCATCGGGTGCCACGTGCTCGTCAGTGGCCACAATGTCGGCCGTCGAGCATCGGCTGGTAACTTCAAACACCGCTCCCCACCGGTTTGAGGCCGCCTCGTCGGGGCTGAAGACACGAAAATTTTTCGGGTTGCGCAGAATCACGTCGCGGACCAATTCGCCCTGAATGCGGGTGGCCTCGGCATCTGCCAACCCCGGCAGTGCCACCGTGACGGCATAGTTGCGAAAGTCCGGCATGCTCAGTCTTTGCAGCAGCGCGCCGCCATTGGCATGGGGGTTGGCGCCCATGCGCTTTTCCCCAAGCGGTGCCAGTGCAGCAAGTTCAGGCATCAAACGACCGGTTTCGTCGAACAATTCCTGTGGGCGATAGCTCTTGAGCCAATCCTCCAAAATTTTGACGTGACCGGGTTGGCTCATGTTGCCCATCGGCACCTGATGCGATCGAAAGCTTCCTTCGGTTTGCTTGCCATCAACTTCTTTTGGCCCGGTCCAGCCTTTGGGCGAACGCAGCACCATCATGGGCCAACGTGGCCTGCCGCTGAACCCGTTGGCGCGTGCGTCATGTTGAATCCGGGCAATTTCGGCCACCACCAGATCAAGCGTTTCAGCCATCAGACGATGCATCTGCTGTGGCTCGTCCCCCTCAACAAAATATGGCGCCCAGCCGTAGCCGCGCAGCAGCGCATCCAGCTCATCGTGAGGGATGCGCGCCAGCACCGTCGGCCCGGCGATTTTGTAGCCGTTCAGGTGCAAGATGGGCAGCACCGCGCCGTCATGCACGGGGTTCAAAAACTTGTTCGAGTGCCAGCTGGTGGCCAGCGGGCCCGTCTCGGCTTCACCATCGCCGATGACGCACGCCACCAGCAAATCGGGGTTGTCAAACGCTGCGCCAAAGGCGTGCGCCAAGCTGTAACCCAACTCACCGCCTTCGTGAATGGAGCCGGGCGTCTCTGGCGCGACGTGGCTTGAAATGCCCCCAGGAAAGGAAAACTGTATGAACAGACGCCTCAGTCCATCCTCGTCCTGCGAGATTTGTGGGTAGACCTCGCTGTAAGTTTTTTCCAGATAAACGTTCGCCACAATCGCCGGGCCGCCGTGCCCAGGGCCGGTGATAAAAAGAACATTCAGGTCACGCGCATTGATAACGCGGTTCAAGTGAACGTAGATGAAGTTGAGCCCCGGTGTTGTCCCCCAGTGACCGACCAGGCGAGGTTTGATGTGTTCTAAAGCTAGCGGAATCTTTAACAGCGGGTTGTCAAAAAGGTAAATCTGCCCCACCGAAAGGTAGTTAGCTGCCCGCCAGTAGGCGTCCATCTTGCGCAGCAGTTCGGGCGCTAGCACCTCTGGCATCGCTGGGTTAACCGCCGCTGTCATGGTGCGGGGTTGTCTTGACTGGCTGAGATGCCAAGGCCAAGCACGCTACAGACTGATCGTGCAATTACCCATTCCTCATCGGTACGAATGACCCGCACAGTAGCGCGGCTGGCGGCGCTTGAGATCACTTCTTCGTTTGCCGCGTTGCGTGTTGCGTCCAGCTCCACGCCAAGAAATTCAAGTCCGTCGCAAATGCGCGCGCGAACCGCTGGCGCGTTTTCACCCACACCGCCCGCAAAAACCAGCGTATCAAGCCCGCCCAGCGCTGCAGCGTATGCACCAATGGCTTTTTTGGCCTGATAACAAAACAGCGCTACAGCTTCTGCCGCGCGGACATCACTGGCCTCACGCGAAAGAAGTTCCCGCATGTCGGCGCTAGTCTCTGAAACGCCGAGCAGCCCCGATTCGCGGTTGATCATGTGGTCAAACTCAGCTGGGCTCATGTGCTCGGTGTGTGCAAGAAATGAGACCAGTCCTGGGTCCAAATCACCTGATCGGGTTCCCATCATCAGCCCAGCGGCTGGCGTGAAGCCCATCGTGGTGTCCATGCCTTGACCGTCGCGCACCGCAGCCATGCTGGAACCCTGGCCCAAATGGGCCAGCACCACGCGGCCGTTTGCAGCCTGGGCACCCGCTAAGCGGGCAAGGTCTTCCATCAGGCCGGTGTAAGACAAACCATGAAACCCGTAGCGCACCACGCCCAGTGCTTCATAGCGGCGCGGGATCGTCAGCATTCTGGCCACGCGCGGCATGTGTTGGTGAAATGCGGTGTCGAAGCAGGCTACCTGCACAGTCTGCGGGAACTTCGCAGTGATCATTTCTATCAGCGCAATCTCACACGGAAGATGCACCGGGTTAAACGCGCTGATGCGCTTGAGTTCTGCAAGCATCGCGCTGTCGACGCGCTGTGGGGCGCTATAGTGCAAGCCGCCGTTCACCACCCGGTGGCCAACCGCTGCAAACTCGCTGCACCCCAGCGTGGCTGCAAGACGGTCGAGCAGGTAGGCCAGGCCGCGTACCTGGTCGAGTGCCGGTATTGAAGCGCGCTCTGACAACTCGCCCGTTATGCCTTTTAAAGTGAAGGTCGCCAGCGTTGAACCAATGCCGTCGATCGCTCCAGAAGCTATTTGTGCAGGCGGCGAGCGGGCATCGAACACCGCAAACTTCAAACTCGACGATCCCGCATTGAGCGTGAGTATAAAAACGCCAGCTGATTGATTCTTATCGAGGCCGTCAGCTACAGGTGACGCGTGGGCAGCAGTGGGCGCAACTTCAACTCGGGCCGCAATGGTGTTGGTGGGCAAGGTCATAACTCCCACAGCGTACGCGCAATATTGCGCTGTAGCGGCTTATTGAGAGAAGTAGGTCTGAAACGGGATGTCGTCTGACAAGGACCAGCGCCGCAGCTAACAATTGACTTCGGATTCGCATCAAGCGGTCTAGCGCGACTCTTTATTTGCGCCAGACCACCCTTGTGCCCAAAAAGTAATCGCTCAGTTCAGTCGGATCAATTGCTCGTGCAATTTGTGCAATGTTGCCGTGAAATCTGCCTGACGTTTGTGCTCTTGCGCCAGCACGGCTGGCGGCACTTTGCTGACGAACGCCTCGTTGGCCAGCTTGGCTTGTACTTTGACCAGCTCGCCTTCAAGCCGCGTAATTTCCTTGCCCAAGCGCAGCTTTTCCGCAGCCACATCGACTTCCATATGCAGGCAAATTTTTGCATCGCCGACCACCAGAACCGGAGCAGCTTGCGATGCGGCAGCCCACGAAGCTTCGTCGTCAAACACCTTGACTTCGCTGAGTTTGGCGAGTGCCTTGATAACAGCGCTTGACTGCGTCATGAAGTCAGTATCACCCACCACAAACAAGGGCAGGCGGGTAGCAGGTGACACCTTCATTTCACCGCGCAATTCGCGTGTGGCATCGACCAGCTTTTTCAGTTTGGCCACATGCGCCTCGGCGGTTTCGTCAATCTTGTTCGGCTGGCTTTGTGGGTACGCAGTCTGGCCGATGTAGGTGGTTTTTTTGATGCCTGCGACGACTGCCACTTGCTGCCAAAGCGACTCGGTGATGAACGGGATCACCGGGTGAGCAAGACGCAATATCGCTTCTAGCGTACGAATCAACGTGCGGCGTGTGGCGCGTTTTTGGGCGTCATTGCCGGTTTGAATTTGCACCTTGGCAATCTCCAGATACCAGTCACAAAACTCATCCCACACAAACTGGTAGATGCTGCTGGCAACGTTATCGAGGCGGTAGTCTTCAAAGCCCTTGGCAACATCAGCTTCAACCCGCTGCAAGGTAGATGAAATCCATCTGTCGGCTTGTGAGAAGCTCATGTAGTTGTGGAACTCACCCGCAGCCGCGATCTCGCGGCCTGCGGCATCCAATTTTGCTGGTGCGCACTGCTCCTTGGTGTGCTCGGCAAGCCCGCAATCCTGGCCTTCGCAATTCATCAATGTAAAGCGCGTGGCGTTCCACAGCTTGTTGCAAAAGTTGCGGTAGCCCTCACAGCGCTTGCTGTCAAAGTTGATGCTGCGGCCCAGGCTGGCCAGCGACGCAAAGGTAAAGCGCAGTGCGTCTGCACCATAGCCGGGGATGCCTGCAGGGAATTCTTTTTCAGTGTTTTTACGCACCTGTGGCGCCGTCTCGGGCTTGCGCAGGCCTTGCGAGCGTTTGTCCAGCAGCGGGGCCAGCTCAATGCCGTCAATCAAATCGACCGGGTCCAGCACATTGCCCTCGGACTTGCTCATTTTTTTGCCCTGAGCGTCTTTCACCAAGCCGTGAATGTAAACGTGCTTGAACGGAACCTGGCCTGTGAAGTGCGTCGTCATCATGATCATCCGGGCGACCCAGAAAAAGATGATGTCGTAGCCTGTGACCAATACGCTAGACGGCAAAAACAAATCGAGTTCTTTGGTTTTTTCTGGCCAGCCCAGAGACGAGAAGGGGACTAAGGCTGACGAATACCAAGTATCTAAAACGTCTTCGTCGCGCGTCAGTTTTTTACCCGGCGCCTGCAATTGCGCAGCCGCTTCGTCTTCAGCAACATAAACTTTGCCGTCTTCGTCGTACCAAGCCGGAATCTGATGGCCCCACCACAACTGGCGTGAAATGCACCAGTCCTGGATGTTGTTCATCCACTGGTTGTAGGTGTTGACCCACTGCTCAGGCACAAACTTCACGTCGCCGTTGGCCACCGCATCGCGGGCTTTTTGCGAGATGGATTTACCTGTCGGGTCTTGCTCGCTGACTTTGCTCAGCGCCACAAACCACTGGTCCGTCAACATCGGCTCGACCACTGCGCCAGTGCGCGCGCACACCGGCACCATGTTTTTATGCGGCACAGCTTTTTCTAAAAAGCCCTGCGCTTCCAGGTCTTTCAACACCGCCGTGCGGCAGACATACCTGTCCATGCCCTGGTACTGCACCGGGCCGTTTTCATTGATATTGGCGTCCAGCGTGAAGATGGTGATGAGCGGCAGGTTGTGCCGCTGCGCCACCTGGTAGTCGTTGAAGTCATGCGCGCCGGTAATTTTCACGCAACCGCTGCCGAATGCCGGGTCTACATAGGTGTCGGCAATCACTGGAATCGCCCGGTCGCACAGCGGCAAATCAACCAGTTTGCCAATCAGGTGCTGGTAGCGGGTGTCGTCAGGGTGAACCGCCAGCGCGCCGTCGGCCAGCATGGTTTCTGGCCGGGTGGTGGCAATGTGCATGCCGCGCAGCTCAGTGCCATCTGCTGCCTTTTGCGGGCCATCGCTGAAGGGGTATTCAATGTGCCACATGAAGCTGTCGCGCTCTTCGCTTTCCACTTCCAGGTCGCTCACTGCAGACTTCAAAACCGGGTCCCAATTGACCAGCCGCTTGCCACGGTAAATCAGGCCTTGTTCGTACAGCTTGACAAAGGTGGATGTGACCACGGTGGACATTTTCGGGTCCATGGTGAAGTACTCGTGCTTCCACGCGACTGAGTCACCCATGCGGCGCATCTGCTGGGTAATCGTCGCGCCGGACTCTTCCTTCCACTCCCACACCTTGGCTACAAAATTCTTGCGCCCCAGGTCATGGCGCGTTTGGCCAGCAGCTTGCAGTTTGCGTTCCACCACGATCTGCGTCGCAATGCCTGCGTGGTCCGTGCCCGGCACCCACAGCGTGTTGTGGCCGCGCATGCGGTGGTAGCGGGTCAGGCTGTCCATGATGGTCTGGTTAAACGCATGGCCCATGTGCAGCGTGCCGGTGACGTTCGGCGGTGGGAGCTGAATCGAAAACGATGGCTTGCTAGCGTCAAGCGTTGGCTCGTACATGCCGCTTTGTTCC
>JANPDQ010000444.1:0-15357 GCA_031431575.1 Polaromonas sp. | reverse complement strand
GGCGCTGGCACGTTCGAGTTTTTATTTGAAAACGGTGAGTTTTATTTCATCGAAATGAACACCCGCGTGCAGGTTGAACACCCGGTTACTGAATGGGTTACAGGCGTGGACGTTGTGCGCACGCAAATCATGGTGGCAGCTGGGGAAAAGCTGCCGTTTACCCAGCGGCAAATTGAGATCAAAGGCCATTCAATTGAATGCCGGATCAATGCTGAAGACCCTTATAAGTTCACGCCATCGCCGGGCCGCATCACCACTTGGCACACACCTGGTGGGCCTGGCGTCCGCGTCGATTCCCACATCTACGCCAACTATTTTGTGCCGCCAAATTACGACTCCATGATCGGCAAAATCATCGTGCACGGCGACACGCGTGAGCAGGCCTTGGCACGCATGCGTACTGCGCTGGCTGAGACGGTGGTAGAAGGCATCAATACCAATATCCCCTTGCACCGCGAACTGATGGTAGACGCCAAGTTCGTGGACGGTGGAACAAACATCCACTATCTCGAAGAGTGGTTGTCCAAACGCATTCGCTAATTTCGTCTGGCATGCAAATGAACATTTTTGAATTGGTGTTGCTGGTGCCAGAAAACGCAGTCGAAGAGGTCAGTGATGCGCTGGAGGCGCTGGACTCCCTGAGCGTGTCCGTAGAAGACGCCGACGCGCACACGCCAGCCGAGCAGGCACTGTTCGGTGAACCAGGTATGGCGCCACCCAAATCTGGCTGGCAACGTTCTCGCATGGTGGCTTTGTTCTCAACTGAAGTTTTGGCGCGCCAAGCGGCTGATCTTCTGGCCGCTCAAGACTTCTTTACCGACTGCGCGTTAATAGCGATTCAAGCCGTGGCCGAGCAGGACTGGGTGCGGCTGACGCAGTCACAATTTACCCCGGTTGAAATCACAGCTGAATTTTGGATCGTACCTACGTGGCACGAGCCACCGGCTCAAGCACAGCGGGTAATCAGGCTGGATCCGGGTTTGGCTTTTGGCACGGGTACCCACCCAACAACCCGCATGTGCCTGAAGTGGATTGCCAACCACCCAGCAGCGTTTGGCCGGGTGCTTGACTACGGTTGCGGTTCAGGCATTTTGGCCATCGGCGCGGCGAAGTTTGGTGCTGCTGATATTGACGCCGTCGACATTGATCCGGCAGCTGTGGAGTCAACTCGCGCCAATGCTCAAGCAAACCACGTACAGATCCATACTGGCCTGCCGGACGCCGCCAAAGGAGCGTACCAAACGGTCTTGGCCAACATTTTGGCAACGCCCCTGAAAGTGCTGGCCCCACTGCTATGTGCGTATGTCGAAAAAGGCGGAAATTTGGTACTGGCGGGTATTTTGGATCGCCAAGCTCAAGAGTTGCAGGCTGCTTACGCGCCGTGGTGTTCTCTGCGTGTGGCAGACAGCGAAGACGGCTGGATTTTGATGACTGCGCACGTTTGATTCCAATGCCCGACAGCGCTGTTCGTGAAATCGCAATACATCGCACGCATTTAGAGAAATTTGACGCATGATGATTACGCGATGCCCTGCCTGCGGCACGATGTTTAACGTAGTAGCGGACCAATTGAAAGTCTCGCAAGGCTGGGTTCGCTGTGGACAGTGTTCAGACGTTTTCGATGCCTCGCTGCATCTACAAGAAGCAACTCTTTTAAAAGGCGACATAGCAGCGCCTTCTGCACAGCCCAATGCACGCGCGGCGCAGCCTCTGCCAGCAGACGCGTTCAACGGTGCAGACCTAGAGCCCGATCTTACCGATGACTTTGCGCAGTCATTGCAAACAGCAATTGAGGCTTCGGCGCTATCAAAAGCGCTAAACGGCGAGCTGGAACCGTCTCTACCTACACCGCTGCAAGAGCCGATACTGACTCCAATCGAGTCATCCCGCGCTTTCTTAAACGAAGAAATTAAAGCTGAAGAAAGTGCTGCTGCGGCTGATAGCGCGTCTTTCGTTCAGCAAGCGAGGCGGCAAGCATTCTGGAAAAAAGCATGGGTTCGGGTAGTGCTTGTTTTAATAGCTGCGTGCTTGTTGCTGGTGCTGCTGCTGCAGTTGGTGCTGCACCAAAAAGACTATCTCGTGATGCAGGCACCGCAAATCAAACCTGTAGTTCAAGCAATATGCGACCAGTTTGGGTGCCAACTTGGGCAGCTGCGAAAAATTGATGCGATTATTATCGACAGTTCCACATTTACCAAGCTAGAGCCTGATAGCTACAAGCTCAGTTTTTCATTCAAAAATCTCAGCTCTGTGGCAATTGCCATGCCTTCGCTAGAGGTAACGCTGACCGACACGCAAGACCGACCAGTGCTACGGAGGGTTTTGCTGCCAGCCCAGTTTGGTGCCGGTGGTGCGCTACTAACTCCTGGCGTTGATTTCGCCGGGTCGGTCACAATTGATGTTTCTGCAGAGGGTGCGCCGCGCAATCGCGATGCCGCAACTCCTCGTATTGCAGGCTTCCGCCTGATGGCGTTTTACCCCTGAGCAGCATGTCTGGAACTACAGTTACCGATTGCTCTTTGCGTTTGACTCCTCTTTTTCCTACTTTGTTAACTGCATTTGATTTTCAAAGTCTTTAATTTTCAAACCTTAACTCTTTAAAAAATATGGCGGCTTTAATTTGTGGTTCTATAGCAATTGACACCATCATGAGCTACGACGGTCGATTTTCTGACCGCATCTTGCCCGATCAAATTCATATTCTGAATTTGTCGTTTATCGTGCCAACGCTCCGGCGCGATTACGGCGGCTGCGCGGGCAATATTACCTATGCACTGAAACAACTGGGCGGTGACCCGCTTCCGATGGGTACGATTGGCAGCGATGGCGGTGATTACGTCAACAGACTGAACGGCATGGGCATCAGCACTGAGTTTGTTTGTGAAGTCCCTGGAAGCTATACGGCCCAAGCGATGATCATGGCCGACCAGGATACCAACCAGATCGCAGCCTTTCACCCCGGTGCAATGATGGAGTCGCACACAACAAAAATTTCTGCGCGCGGCGATATCGCGTTGGGTATCATTGCGCCCGACAGCCGGGACGGTATGCTGCAACACGCCGAGCAATTCAAAGCAGCGGATATTCCGTTTGTTTTCGATCCGGGCCAAAATTTAGCATTGTTTGACGCCAAAGAGCTGCTGCATTTTGTCCAACTGGCAACTTGGGTTGCCGTCAACGACTATGAAGCGAAGCTGCTTTGCGAACGTACTGGGTTGTCTTGCGCAGAGCTGTCGCAGCAAGTCGATGGTTTGATCGTGACCTTAGGAGCCGAAGGCAGCGAAGTGTGGATAAAGGGCATTAAAACTACGGTAGCACCAGTGAAGGCAGTTGAGGTGTTAGACCCCACAGGCTGTGGTGACGCTTTTCGTGCTGCCCTGCTGTTCGGACTTGAAAAAGGCTGGCCTTTGGTTCGTTGTGCAGAGCTCGGCAACAGGGTGGGCGCGCACAAAATTGCGTTTCGAGGTGCACAGAACTATTCACTTGAAACTATCGAAATTTAAGTCTTTGCACGCGTTAGCCCATATAAAATGGGCGTAACAAGCTATTATTTTTATAGCAAAAGTCTTACCCATTAGATCAAAAAAAAGCCCCGCACTTTTGGTGCTGGGCTTTTCTAAGCAGAAGTACCTTACTGCTTACGGCTTGCTGGCTGTCGGAAACGGCCAGGCGGCTTGCGGGTTCAGAGTTGTCTGAGCCGCAGGTGCAGCCGGTGCAGCGGGTGCTTTGGCAGCAGGCTTTTTCGCGGCTTTCTTGGCAGCAGGCTTTTTCGCGGCTTTCTTGGCAGCGGGCTTTTTCGCTACCTTCTTTGCTGCAGCTTTCTTGGCTGGTGCTTTTTTAGCTGCGGCTTTTTTTGCCGGTGCTTTTTTCGCTGCTACTTTTTTCGCTGGCGCTTTTTTTGCCGGTGCTTTTTTAGCAGCAGCTTTTTTTGCCGGTGCTTTTTTAGCAGCTACTTTCTTTGCTGCTACTTTTTTAGCAGGGGCTTTCATCGGAGCAGCTTTTTTTGCCGCTGGTTTTTTTGCAGTTGCCATAGATTTCTCCTTTTCACGTTGCAAGTAGCACTTCGCGTTTGGAGTACGCAAAGCGATTCGATGTACTGGGCCAGAAACTAGGCTGGCCCAACACTGCGAACACAGGAACAAAATCCAACGCTCGCTCTGTGGCGAAACTATTGGACATTGCAATTCTAAAAATCATATTGTTGTAGGCTCTCTATCGAAAGTAGCGCCTAGTCAGTCCCAGGACAGCGCACCGCCCGACTGGTATTCAATCACTCGGGTTTCAAAAAAGTTTCGCTCTTTCTTCAAATCAATCATCTCGCTCATCCATGGGAATGGATTTTCCTCATTCGGAAACAAAGTCTCCAGACCAATTTGGGTCGCACGGCGATTGGCTATATAACGTAAGTAGCCTTTGAACATGGAGGCATTTAGGCCCAACACGCCTCGCGGCATGGTGTCTTCAGCATAGCGGTACTCCAGTTCAACAGCCTTCAAAAACAGTGCCTTGATTTCAGCTTTGAACTCTGCTGTCCACAGGCCAGGATTTTCAAGCTTTAGCTGGTTAATCAAATCAATACCAAAATTACAGTGCATCGATTCGTCACGCAAAATGTATTGGTACTGCTCGGCAGCACCAGTCATTTTGTTTTGGCGGCCCAGCGCTAATATCTGAGTGAAGCCCACGTAGAAGAACAGGCCTTCCATCAAGCAGGCAAAAACAATCAACGACTTAAGCAGCGTCTGGTCTGCCTCGTGCGTACCCGTCTTGAAATGGGGGTTTGAAATGACTTCAATAAACGGAATCAAAAACTGGTCTTTGTCTTTAATAGACTGGACTTCGTTGTAGGCGTTAAAAATTTCAGCTTCATCCAAACCCAAGGACTCAGTGATGTATTGGTAGGCATGCGTGTGGATGGCTTCTTCAAAAGCCTGACGCAGCAAAAACTGACGGCATTCGGGTGCCGTGATGTGCCGGTAGGTACCCAGCACGATGTTGTTAGCTGCCAATGAATCGGCTGTCACGAAGAAACCAAGATTGCGCTTGACCAAACGGCGCTCGTCTTCAGTTAACCCGTTAGGGTCCTTCCAGAGCGCGATGTCACGCGTCATGTTGACCTCTTGCGGCATCCAGTGGTTAGCGCAAGTGGCCAAATATTTTTCCCACGCCCACTTGTACTTAAAGGGCACAAGCTGGTTTACATCCGTTTGACCGTTGATGATTCGCTTGTCTGACGCTTTGACACGCTTCATTACTGCCGGGGCAGACGTTGCTGTCTCCGATGAGGCTTGCAACTCATGCTGCGGTTGCTCAGCAACAACGGGCGAAAACATCCCATCGTTGAGCATTCGCTTTCCAACATTTGGCGTCGCGTAACCGAGTTCAGAATTTGAAAGCGAAAACTCTTCAGTACGACCTTCAAGTACGCCGCTGTTTAAAGAATTTTGCAGTGATGGTTTGACTTCTTCGTCCCAGGTCAACATAAGTGTTTCCAATATTTTAAGATTATCAAAGCAGTGATGCGAAATGAAAAGTGTTCATTCACATCGCTGCAAATTAGTGTTGCTCAATTACATCGATCAACACGACAAATTTTTTTTATCCGTTGAGTTTTACTGACAAGCTTCGCATCCAGGATCATCGATAGCGCAAAACTTTATGTCGGTTGCTGGTACCGCGTTCATTTGCACTTGCGCTGCTGCAGCTGCCGCATCCAAGGCACTCGTCGCACTAGCTGCGGTCGCCGTGCTGGATGCCACTGAGTTCATCTTGCCCGCCGTCACTGTTGACTTTTCAGCGTGCGTGGCACTTTGTGTGCGGAGATAGTAAGTCGTCTTCAACCCGCGCAACCAAGCCAGCTTGTAAGTTTCATCCAGCTTTTTACCTGATGCGCCCGCCATGTAAATGTTGAGCGACTGCGCTTGGTCAATCCATTTCTGGCGGCGCGATGCAGCCTCGACAATCCAAGAGGTTTCAACCTCAAACGCAGTTGCGTACAAAGCTTTGATATCCTGCGGTACGCGGTCGATCGGGCGGAGTGAACCATCAAAATGCTTGAGGTCAACAACCATGACGTCGTCCCACAGGCCTAAGCGCTTGAGATCGCGGACCAGATAATGGTTGATTACGGTGAATTCACCAGACAAATTGGACTTGACCGACAAGTTTCCAAAACAGGGCTCAATACAGGCATCAACTCCGATGATGTTTGAAATGGTTGCCGTTGGTGCTATGGCAACGCAATTTGAGTTACGCATTCCGTCGAGTGCTATTTTTTTACGTAGCGCATCCCAGTCAAGCGTTACGGATCGGTCGACCTCTACATAGCCACCGCGCTCCTGTGCAAGCATATCGAGTGTGTCGAGCGGCAAGACTCCTTTATCCCATAGCGAGCCTTTGTAGGTTGCGTACTTGCCTCGCTCTTTGGCGAGTTCGGTAGACGCCCAATATGCGTGGTAACAAACTGCCTCCATCGATGTATCCGCAAAATCAACTGCTGCCTGCGAGGCATACGGTACACGCAGCTCGTACAGGCAGTCCTGAAATCCCATAATGCCAAGGCCAACAGGACGGTGCCGCATGTTGGAGTCACGCGCTTTCTTCACAGCGTAATAGTTGATGTCAATCACGTTGTCCAACATCCGCATTGCAGTGGTGATGGTTTTGTGCAACTTGGCATGGTCAAGCTCCTTGACTCCATTTGCACCGTCCTTCAAGTGCTGAACCAGATTGACCGAGCCTAGATTACAAACTGCGGTTTCTGTCTCGCTGGTATTCAGGGTAATTTCGGTACACAAGTTGGAGGAATGGACCACGCCAGTGTGTTGCTGGGGAGATCTGATATTGCAGACATCTTTGAAAGTAATCCACGGGTGACCAGTTTCAAACAACATCGACAACATCTTGCGCCACATATCAGTGGCTTGCAGTTTTCGGGCAGGCTTGATTTCGCCGCGCTCAGCTTTTGCTTCGTAAGCGGTGTAAATTTGTTCAAATTCCTTGCCAAACTTGTCGTGCAGGTCAGGTGTATCGGATGGTGAAAATAACGTCCAGCTGCCTTTTTCCATGACTCTTCGCATAAACAAGTCTGGAATCCAGTTGGCAGTGTTCATGTCGTGCGTACGGCGGCGGTCATCCCCCGTGTTCTTACGCAGCTCCAAAAACTCCTCTATATCCAAGTGCCAGGTCTCCAGGTAAGCGCAGACGGCGCCTTTGCGTTTGCCGCCCTGGTTCACGGCCACAGCGGTGTCGTTGACCACTTTGAGGAATGGCACAACACCTTGTGACTCGCCGTTGGTGCCCTTGATATGCGCACCCAGAGCGCGCACTGGCGTCCAGTCATTTCCCAGTCCGCCTGCAAACTTGGAGAGCAGCGCGTTTTCTTTAATGGCGTCGTAGATCCCGCCCAAATCATCTGCCACCGTTGTGAGGTAGCAAGACGACAGCTGGGACCGTAAAGTGCCCGCATTGAACAGCGTTGGCGTGCTGGACATAAAGTCAAAGGACGACAATATTTCATAAAACTCAATCGCGCGCTCTTCCCGATTGATCTCGTTAAGGGACAGGCCCATGGCCACCCGCATGAAAAACGCCTGCGGCAATTCAATACGCTGCTTGCGGACGTGCAAAAAGTAACGATCAAACAATGTTTGCAATCCGAGATAGTCGAACTGCAGGTCGCGCTCTGGCTTGAGTGCGGCGCCCAACCGCTCCAGATCAAACTGCTGCAGCTTCTCGTCCAACAATTCGTTTTGGACACCCTTTGCGATGAAGCTCGGAAAATACTCAGCGTAACGCGTAGCCATTTCCTCGTGCGCTACTTCCTCTCCGAGCACCTCCCGGCGAATGGTGTGCATCAATAGCCGGGCAGTTGCATAGGTGTAGTCAGGATCTTTTTCAATTAAAGTCCTGGCGGCAAGAATTGACGCCTTGTAGACCTCGTCGATCGGCACGCCATCGTAAAGGTTACGCATCGTCTCTGAAACGATCGGCGCAGCTTTCACATCGACTCCCAAGTTCGCGCAAGACGCTTCAATCAATGCCTGCAGATTTTTGATGTCGAGGGCTACTTTTTTGCCTCCATCGATCACGTGCAGGGTCACCGCTTCAGTCGCTTGAGCCTGAGGCTGGCGCGCGCGTTCTTGGGTTCGCTTCTCGCGGTAGAGCACGTAGGCCCGGGCAATTTCATGGTGGCCGCCGCGCATCAAACCAAGCTCAACCTGATCCTGAACGTCCTCAATATGAAAAGTGCCGCCGCCGGGGCGCGATCGCATCATCGCCCGCATCACCGCTTGGGTGAGCTCATCGACCGTCTGGCGTACGCTGGCAGAAGCTGCGCCCTGGGTGCCATGCACCGCAAGAAAAGCCTTCATCATCGCCACCGCAATTTTGTTGGGTGCGAAAGGTACGACGGCTCCGTTGCGCCTGATGATTTGGTAGCTGCTTACGGCATGAGCCTGGCTATTTTGATTGCTGCTGGTCGACGCAAGGTTTGGTGCACTGATGGAAGCGCTTGAATGTTGTGCGGTCTGCATGGGTTTCCTCTTGATTTGTTCTTTAGCTGTACTTTGGGCGTACTTTGGTGATGTCTAAAACTGCGAATTTCATTGCTCGTCTTTGCTATGACCTATTGACTTGTATGTTTTTCTAATCCACCGTGATGCGGTCAATATGCTGCGTTCGCGCCAAACATCAAGATCGCTGCACTAAACGGGTGGCATGTGAGCCGGCTACTCCGGCGGTTTGTAATTTCGCTTCGTCGGCTTCCGCCAGCCAGTTCGCTCTACACACTATACCTAGGGTTTTTAGGGAACTCAAGCACTACCGGTAGTGTTTTTCCGATAAATCGCGAATAACTTTATTTTACGTTTTACGGAGTTTTTCTGTTCTGGTCGCCGCAAGACGTGCCGACGGTCTAAACAATAATCTGGCGCACTCTTGGAAGCCTTGCTACGTAAGCACGCCCTTACGCTTGTCCTTTAACCATGGCCGTTACGCAGGACTTTAGTCTGCAAAGGCCCACCACAGCTATTGGTGGGCAACGTTGACGGGCAGCCACTGTCGGCTCAACCCTAGACTGCGCTCGAGGCAGATCCAATCAAACCCGGGGCCTGGATCAAATTTTCGGCCGCTAGCGACATGTTCATGCCCAGCGAAGTGCCTTACAGGATATTTCGACATCACCGCGGCACAAAGTGCAGTCAGGGTTTCATACTGCGGCGCCTCAAAGTAGCCGCCTTCAAAGCCCTCAAGCTCAATGCCAATCGAGTGGTTATTGCAATCGTCTCTGCCAAGATATAAGGACTGCCCGGCATGCCAGGCGCGCTGCTCACAACTCACAAACTGCCACAGGTGTCCAAACCGACAAATAAAAAAGTGGGCAGACACCTGCAGATCACGTATGGACTGAAAATAGGGATGTGCTTCCCAGTCTAGATGGTTGGTAAACAGTTTTTGGACGTTGCCGTTGCCAAATTCGCCAGGCGGCAAACTGATCGAGTGGAGCACCAACAGGTCTATGTCTGCATTGCTGGGCCTGGGTCCGAAATTGGGCGAGGGTAAAACCTTGGCATACCGGTACCACCCTTCAGACCACGCTGCTGAAACTGGCGACTCAGGCATTTTGGTCCGCACCATCAAATACTGATTCACCTTCTGGCACCGCAATATTCAAGCGCGCAATTCGGTAACGAATCTGCCGCAAACTCATACCCAACTTTGCAGCAGCCAAAGTTCGGTTGAAGCGACACTCACAGAGCACTTGACACAAAATTGCGCGCTCTTTTTCGTCTAGATAGTCCTGAAGGTTTTCCGGGATTTCTAATACTGCTGGTGGTGAAACATCCACACTACCGTGTGATACTGCTACTGCCTCAGCTGAATGATGCGAATCACCGATAGCTAAGAAATCATCTAGTTGCAACTCACCACCATCGCTAAGCGCGACCGCGCGGTGCAAAATATTTTCAAGCTCTCTGACGTTGCCATTAAACGCGTACCCGCTGAGTTGCGACAACAAAGCTGGATCTAACAACGGAATGCTAAATCCAGATTCACCGCAAATACGAGTCAAAAGAGCAGAACACAAATCCGGCAAGTCCTCAGGCCGGTCGCGCAGCGGGGGAACTTTGATAACAATAACGTTCAATCGGTAATACAGATCCTGCCGGAAGGTATTTGATGCCACTTCCGCAGCCAAGTCTTTATGAGAAGCACTCACTACCCGAACGTCCACCGCCTCCTCTTGTGACGAGCCGAGCGGCCTGACCATACGCTCTTGTATCGCCCTCAGAAGTTTTGACTGCATCGCCAACGGCAAATCGCCTATTTCGTCTAAAAAAAGCGTCCCGCCTTTAGCCGCCTGAAAATAGCCTTCGCGATCCTGACTGGATCCCGTGTAAGCGCCTTTACGCGCTCCAAAAAATTCTGCCTCCACCAGGTTTTCCGGGATAGCGCCGCAATTTACGGCTACAAAAGGCCCGGCGCTGCGATGGCTGCAACTGTGGACCGCGCGCGCGACCAACTCTTTGCCCGTGCCAGACTCGCCTTGGATAAGCACTGGCGCCATGCTGCCCGCGACCTTGGCAATACGAGCTTTGACAGCACGCATGCTAGCCGACCGCCCCACAAGGCGCTCCAACGCTGGCAAGTCAACGCCTTGCTTTGTGGTCTCGGAATCTGTCTTTCCAGCTCTTGCAGATGGACTCGGAACAAACAACGGGATCGATACCCGCGCTACCAGCACCCTGGTAGTTTTTACTGCGGATGCCACAACACTGCGAAATTGTTTGAGGTCGACCGGCTTGGTGAGGTAATCAAAAGCCCCTGCCTTCAGCGCTTCCACGGCATTCTCAGCCGAACCATGTGCTGTGATCACAACACACCGCTCGCTGCGTTGCTGTTGAACTAACTCGTGCAGTAGCTCCAACCCCAGCCCGTCTGGCAAACGCATATCGGTGATCACCGCGTCAAAGTGGCTGCTATCCAGAAGTTGGCGTGCTTGCGCAAGATCCCCTGCAGCCTCAACCCGATAGCCTTCCCTTAAAAGCGTGAGTTCATACAGCGTGCGCAAATCAGGCTCGTCGTCAATGACCAGTATTCGGGCTGGTTGGGTAGTTGGGGGGCTGTCGTTGGGCGGCATGGTGTCTATGAAAACAAATCGTCGGATGGAACCAGTGGGCTAGCAACACTCGAATCGGCAGATCTAAAAATTACGAAAAACTCGTTTCCCTGAACCAGTCTTCGCCCCGTACGCTGATAGCCGATTGTCGCGCCATATCGCTCACATAACTCTCTGCAAATATACAGGCCTAAGCCGCTTGACCGACTTTCAGACGAAAAAAATGGCTCAAATAAGTGCGATTTAACAGTTTCCTCGAGCGGATCTCCGTTACTCCATACCGTCAATCGCGCTACACCACCCGGCAGCTGTTGGGTCTCAATTTGAATGGCCTGCGCCGAAGGACTTACGTACCTCAGCGCGTTGTCCAAAAGATTCACCAGAACCCTCCGCAAGTGGTCGGGGTCAAAAGCGACTTCGCTGGTTCGCGCACCGAGCGAGATGTAGACGAGGTGCGCCGAAGCGGTTTGGCCAATCCATTCGGCGGCTACCCGGGCTGTGAACTCATCCAGAGTCAGCGCCAAGCCAAATTGCTCTGGCTGCGAGGCCTGCGCGCGAGAAATATTTAAAACATCGTCAACAATTTTTGACAGCCGCAGGACATTTTGCTGCACCATCGCCGTCAGACGTTTTTGCCCAGCTTCCACCAAATCTTCGCCCAGCAACGCATTGGCCTGCGATATGGCTGCAAGTGGATTTCGAATCTCGTGCGCTACCGCAGCCGACATCCGTCCCATTGCAGCCATTTTTTCCACCCGGACTCGCGCCTCCAGCTCGCGAAGGTCTTCCAGAAACATGACGCACAGCGCACCACCGGTATTTCCCTGCGCCCCAGCCAGCCGGGTACGCACACGCAAGCGCCTGGCATTGCGGTCAGCGTGCAGCAAGGTAACGTCGCCTTCGAAGGGCTGGCGCTCAGTGATTGTCTTGCGCATGATTTCGACCAAAGGTTGCCATGCGGCATCGGTTGCCAACACAAACGGCGCGACTCGAGCAATGCCACGGTTGGCAAGCAAGCGGCGGGCAGCGGGGTTGGCCGAGCGAACAATCCCATTGGTATCGATAACAAGTACGCCATCGGTTAACGCTTCGACGACCAACTCGTTAACTGCCGTTTGCGTGCGAGCAACCGCTTGGCTAGCGCTGGCAGTCTGCTCTTCTTTGGCGAGTCTGAGCGCTAGCTGATTGGCCAGCAGCGCGACGGCAAAAAATCCTGTGCCGCTGAGGCCCGCTTGTAGAAATCGCCCAGCCGAGTCTCCCGGAATTTGCGTTGAGACCCACCATGCGTCTGTCAGCAAAAAAATGGTTACCGTGGCGGCGGTTCCAAGGGCAAGCAAAATTGGGCCCAACACAGACGCCAGCAATACCGGCAACGCGAAAAGCGGGGTGTAAAAAATGGCGCTCGATTGAAGAAAATTCAATCCAGTAAATGCAAGCACATCAACACCGATGGTAGACAGCCATTGCATCCCGAAAACATTGCTCGGGGGCCGCGGTTTTGACAGCACCCGCACCGCAAGCGTTGCGCAGAGGTAGCCAATACAAACCAAAATGGAGAGGCGGTCGGCCGGACTGCCGAAGAAGTAAATAAAGCTCTGCAGGAGTAGCAGCACCAGTGCTATTACGACCCGAGCAGTCATGAATGCGCGCCAAAGCCGGCCGAAGGAAACGTGCTTGCCCTCGTAGCCGACGACCGTAAACTTTCCCTCTGCCGGGTTTTGCCATGAACCTTGCAAGTCTGGCATTGACGCTCCGATGGGATTAATCGCCAGCTTGCCGTTGGTGCGCTTCGCTGCAATAAGAGCCGCGCTTTCCGAGCAGTGCCTCGGAACTAGGCAAATGCAGACCGCATACGCCGCACGAAACGACGGGAGTTACGCTCTGGCTCTTTGCCGGAGATTTTTGCTTGACGGCCTCTGCATGGTTTTGGCCACTTGCACTTCGATTTCGCAGCCACAACCAAAACCCTAGCGCAACGACCAAAAATACCAGCGCATATTTCATGATCGGCCCAACATGACTTCCAGCACAAACCGCGAACCCACGTACCCCAACAACAGCAAACCGCAACCAACGTACATCACCCGAACTGCTTTAAGCCCGCGCCAACCTAGCCTCGCCCGACCAATCAGCAACCCGGCAAAAACCAGCCAAGCCAATACAGAAAATATGGTCTTGTGGTTCCATTGCCAGGTCAGGCCAGCGCCATAGAGTTGTTCGCTAAATAACCAGCCCACCAGCAACGTAGCTGACAAAAGTACAAATCCGGCTTCAACGAACCGAAATGTGAGCCGTTCTAGCGTCATCAGAGGCAAACCGGCATCGCTTTGTGTGGCTTCCCGCATGGCGCGCTCGGTGCGGCGCATCATCCCGCCATGCACTACTGCAGCGGCGAATAGCCCGTAAGAAGCTATGCCAAGCGCCCAATGCAGCGGCAGCCAGACGGAGGCCACTTTAAGATAACTTGAGCCCGGAAAAACGGTGGCCAACACCACCGAAGCAGCCCCCAGCCCGGCAAGTGACCAGTGCGCTTTCATCTGCGGAAAAAACCTGCTTTGCACAGCATAAACCGCCAGCACCAACCACATCGTCATGGACAGCGCCGGCGCGAACCCAAAGCGTGGAGGGTTGCCCAGCAGGCCCATTGCCAGCATCAGTCCATGCAGCACCCAAGCGGCAAAAAGCATCAGGCGCAGCGTTTCCGGCACCATGCGGCGGTGCGCAATCACGGCTACAACGTAGAACACGAAAGAGCCAAACGCAAGAATGTGGCCCCACCACTGACCCATAGCTAAAATCATGGGTAGAGTTTAGCCTTTGCGCATAAACCCATTTAACTTTTTCTGCTTCTAACTGCTCCACCGCCCCGGAGCCCGCACATGGCCTCAGCCCTTACCGACAAACTCTCCCGCCTGGTTAAAGAAATGCGTGGCCAAGCCCGCATTACCGAGGCGAATGTACAAGACATGCTGCGTGAAGTTCGAATGGCGCTTTTAGAGGCGGACGTGGCATTGCCTGTGGTGCGCGACTTCATTGCCAGAGTCAAAGACAAAGCGCTGGGCGCAGAAGTCATGGGCTCCCTGCAGCCGGGCCAGGTGCTGGTAAGCATCGTTAGCAAAGAGCTGGCAGCCACGATGGGCGAAGGTGTCAGTGACATCAATCTGGCAGCCCAGCCGCCCGCCGTGATTTTGATGGCGGGCTTGCAGGGTGCAGGGAAAACCACCACCACGGCCAAACTTGCAAAACACCTGATTGAAAAACGCAAGAAAAAGGTGCTGACTGTGTCCGGTGACGTGTACCGTCCCGCCGCTATTGAACAGCTGAAAACCGTCACTGCCCAGGCTGGCGCCGAGTGGTTTCCCAGCTCACCTGACCAAAAACCTGTCGATATTGCACGCGCTGCGATTGACTACGCCAAGCGCCACTTTTTTGACGTTTTGCTGGTGGACACGGCGGGCCGCCTGGCTATTGATGAAGCACTGATGGCAGAAATAAAAGAGCTGCATGCCGTTTTGAATCCGGTAGAAACGCTGTTTGTTGTCGATGCCATGCAGGGCCAGGACGCCGTCAATACAGCCAAAGCATTTAAAGATGCACTGCCGCTGACTGGCATTATTCTGACCAAATTAGACGGTGATTCGCGCGGCGGTGCGGCGCTGAGCGTACGGCAAATCACCGGAGCGCCGATCAAGTTTGCAGGAACAAGTGAAAAGCTTGATGGCCTGGAGGTCTTCGATGCCGAGCGCCACGCTGGCCGTATTTTGGGCATGGGCGACATTGTGGCGCTGGTTGAGCAAGTTACAGCCGGAGTTGATGTAGCGGCGGCCCAAAAGCTGGCTGCCAAATTGAAATCGGGCAGTGGCTTTGACCTGGAAGACTTCTTGGGCCAGTTGCAACAGATGAAAAGTATGGGGGGCTTGGCGAGCCTGATGGACAAGCTGCCCGCGCAAATGACTGCCAAAGCTGGGCAAGTCGACATGGACAAGGCTGAAAAAGACATCAAGCGCAAAGAAGGCATTATTCAAAGCATGACGCCGCTGGAGCGCCGAAAACCTGAACTGATCAAAGCCACGCGCAAACGCCGCATTGCGGCAGGCTCAGGAGTACACGTTCAGGAAGTGAACCGCCTGCTCAATGAGTTTGAACAAATGCAAGGCATGATGAAAAAAATGAAGGGCAGCGGGATGATGAAAATGATGAAGAAAATGGGTGGGATGAAGGGCATGCCGAAGTTCTAA
>JANPDQ010000443.1:0-3843 GCA_031431575.1 Polaromonas sp. | reverse complement strand
GCAGCGCAAGCTGCCGTGCCCGATGTGCACATCGCTCATGTCCGCCTGGGACGGCGAAGCGCTGGATGTTGCGCAGCGCGTGGCACTGGTGATGGTGGCGCGCTCGCCGATTGAGCGCCTGCTGAAGTTCAAAAAAGAGCGTGGCTGGCGCAACCTTCAGCTGTGTTCAGACACAGACGGCGACTACACGCGCGACTACGTGAGCGCCGACGACGCGGACATGCCCGCGTTCAATGTGTTCAGCCGCCGCGATGGCAGCATTCGCCAGTTTTGGAGCTCTGAAATGAGCGGCAGCACAGCCGTCCCGGGCCAAGACTCGCGCGGTGCGCCCGACCTGATGCCGCTGTGGACGATTCTGGACTTCACACCTGAAGGACGCGGAAACGATTGGTATCCAAGCCTGAGCTACGAGAAAATATGACACTTCTTTATGTTGATTTAATCCACCAGTTGCAATGAATTCGCCATCATGAACTCTACAACTGCCGCGACGTCAGCCGACGGCCGCGACCTCTATTTGAGGCGCGTCATTCACGCAGCGCCAGAAAAAATATTTAGCGCCTGGACTGAACCCGCGCTTTTAAAACAATGGTTTGCGCCGCAACCGTGGACAGTGTCCAAGGCCGAGACCGACGTACGCGCAGGGGGCACCAGCTTGATCGTGATGCGCAGCCCTGAAGGGCAGGAATATCCGGGCTACGGCGTTTATTTAGACGTCATCAAGAATCGGCGGCTGGTGTTTACCGACGCCTTTACCGGGGCGTGGGAGCCGTCCGAGAAGCCTTTTATGGTCGTGGAACTGGCGTTCGAGGAACAAGGCTCCCACACGAGTTACACGGCACGAGTGCGCCACTGGACGATCGCCGACCGCGAAGCGCACGAAAAAATGGGTTTTCACCAAGGCTGGGTGACGTGTGCTGAGCAACTTGCTGCGCTTGTCGAATAGTACTTAGTCAGGCGGTTGCCGCTTTCGCAACGCGTAATTGTGCTAGTTAGGGTCGGCGGCTGATTGGGGTCAGAGCTAATTTTAGTCAGACAGCAATTGGCTCGCCAATTTGCCCGACCCCAACGTGCTCCCGATTAGTCCAAGACACTCAAACGGTCATATTTGTTAGTTCAATCAAGGACAAATCACCATGCTCAAGCTCTACGGTTTTTCAAAAGTCAACGCTGGCGCGCGCGGGCATACGCGTGACCTGCGCGTGCTGTGGGCGCTTGAAGAAATGCAGTTGCCTTTTGAGGTGGCAGGAATGAGCCACCCCGAGCATGACCTAAGCACAGACGCCTACCGGCAGCTCAGCCCTTTCGAGCAGATCCCTGCAATCAACGACGACGGACTGATATTGTCTGAATCCTCTGCCATCCTTGTCTATCTGGCCAAGAAGTCTGACCTGCTGAACCCGGGCGGCCGGGCTGGCGAGGCGCAAGTCATGCGCTGGTGCTTTGCCGCGATGAACACGGTCGAGCCGCCGCTGCTCGCCCTGATGGTGCTGGACTGGACGGCAGACGGCAGCTGCGGCAAGCACCGTGCGTTTTTGGTTGGCTGGGTGCATCGGGTGCTGGCAAACCTGGAGCGCTGGTTAGCCGACCGCGAGTTTATTGCGACACCTGACTTCACCATCGCTGACATTTTGATGGCGCACGTGCTTTTGTCCGGCATCAAAGATGCGGCATTGATAGCGCCATACCCGGGCCTGGTGTTGTACCGGGACCGTTGCCTGGCCCGGCCTGCCTGGCAGCAAACCATTGAGGCCTATGGAGCGCGAGTTGAAGCGCGGTAGTTGGTCATTGCTGGCCAGTACGCGTGCAATGCCAAACAGCGTGGCAGGTCGGTTTGGCGAAGGTAACTGAAGATGATGGAAGGCAACTGCATTGAGATCCACAACGCATACGGCTAGATGCACCGCGTCGCACAGTCAGCGGTTGGCCTCAAAAGTGTTTTTTTTCTGAAAGAACTGCCATGGCAATTCAGCTTGATCACTTGATCATCCCGACAAAAGACCGGTTAGCCAGCGCAAAATTGCTGGGAACAATTTTGGGTGTGTCGTGGGCAGAGCAAAGCGCGTTCGGTCCGTTCTCTCCCGTGTTCGTAAACGATGGACTGACCATTGACTTTGACGAATGGCCTGAACCAATTCCAAAACAGCATTACTGTTTTCGTGTTGATTTAAAAGAGTTTGAGTCAATACTTAAACGGCTCAAAAAACAAAGCATCGCATTTCGCAGCACACCTTCTGGGCAAGCAAACAACTTGGTTAACGAAGCGTTTGGCGGACAGCTTGTGTACTGGGGTGAACCCAATGGCCATGTCTGGGAAATGCTCACGGTCAGCTATGCCAGGCAAGCTCTGGCGTGTAATAAAAGCAGCGCCCCCTTGACCCCCACGCTCTGACATACACGCTAAACCCTACGCAGGTCACATGCTACACAAGCACTCATGTTCGACGATCTCGAATTCGGCGGCAGCGCCTATGCAGCGGAGAAATTGGGAGAAGTTGGAAGAAGTTGGGAGTAGCTGGGGTCAAACCCTAAAGCCGCACGCAGTTCTACTGATTTACAGGCTACCAACAAACCACGCGGCAGGGCTGTCGTCCTGACGAAACCGACGCCGCCGTTCGTATCAAGGAGCAAACCATGAAAACCGCCACAACCGACGGAAGCACGACAAACCATCGTGTTGTACCCCGAAGCCAGCGGGCCGTAGAACGCCTGCGATTACTGATACGCGAAAAAGAATTGACGCATCTGCGCGACCAAGTCGCCAGTGAGCGTCGCGTTTTGCCATGGCAACACATTCAGAAGCGCTACATCTTCGACACGCTTGATGGCCCGCGCTCACTTGCAGATCTGTTCGCAGGCCGCAATCAACTGTTGGTGCAGCATTTCATGTTCGCCCCAGGATGGGAACAAGGCTGCCCAAGCTGCTCGTTCATGGCCGACCATATCGACGGCCTGAACATTCACCTGGCGCATCGCGATGTCACGCTGCTAGTCGTCTCGCGTGCGCCGTTGGCCGATATTGAGCGCTTTCGCCAGCGCATGAGCTGGCGGTTTAACTGGGTGTCTTCGTATGCCAGCGACTTCAATCACGATTTTGGCGTGCCGTTTACGCCAGAGGAAATCGCTGCCGGGGACATCCGAAATAACTATGGCATGCAGCCCTCCCCTTCAGAAGAGCCCGGCATAAGCGTGTTTTACAAAGACGGTGCGGGTGACATTTTCTACAGCTACTCGACTTACGCACGTGGAACAGAAGCGATGATGGGCACGTACAACCTGTTGGATCTGACACCAAAAGGCCGTGACGAAACTGACTTGAGCTTCACCATGGAATGGCTGCGCCACCACGATCGCTATGAACCAACACAACACATGTGAGGCGATGCCGGTGGTCTCTTCGCGCTGCGTGCGGCCTGCTTGAGCCACTTTGCGAGCGACATTGATTAATATGCATTGCTGCACCCTGACAGCCTTGTATATCGCCTTGTCAAACATACTTCATGGCTTGCGACTTAACATGGGCGCATTCAACGCGAGAGCCGTGACACCGCCGCTGACTGGCTGGCTGGCTGACTGATTGGCTGGCTTTGTCGTTACTTTCTATCCATTTTGCAGATTGGGCGACTTTTGCAACCGATTATTTCCATCAAACAGCTCAGTAAAACCTATGCGTCTGGCTTCCACGCGCTCAAGTCGGTTGACCTGGACATTCAGCGCGGAGAAATTTTTGCCCTGCTCGGGCCTAACGGCGCTGGCAAAACCACGCTGATCAGCATCATTTGCGGCATCGTCACGGCCAGCTCGGGCAGCGTAGTCGCCGATGGCCATGACATTGCCAGCGAC
>JANPDQ010000442.1:0-1785 GCA_031431575.1 Polaromonas sp. | reverse complement strand
TTGGAAGGCTTGCGCACCCTGGCTGAAACCGGGGTAGACCGCATATCCATTGGTGGCCTGACCAAAGACGTCAAAGCGATTGATTTCTCCATGCGCTTTCAGGACTTGTAAAGGCTGGCCATGAGCACCCGCATTGACAGCACCGTTATCAACGTCGAATACGAGCAACCCAGTTGCGCTACCCAGCAAGCGTGGGCACGTGTGCCGGTAGAGCCCAGCCCCAGCCAGCGCACAGAGCTGAAAGCGAAAATCCGCCGCCTGCTCAAGGAGCGCAACGCCGTCATGGTGTCGCATTACTACGTGCACCCCGATTTGCAGGATTTGGCCGAGGAAACCGGTGGCCTGGTCAGTGACTCACTTGAAATGGCCCGCTTTGGTCGTGACCACGCTGCGCAAACTTTGGTCGTGTCAGGCGTGCGCTTTATGGGTGAAACCGCCAAAATTTTGTCGCCAGAAAAGCGCGTGCTGATGCCCGACCTTGACGCCACCTGCTCGCTTGACCTGGGTTGCCCGGCAGACGCGTTCAGTGCTTTTTGCGACGCGCACCCTGACCGCACCGTGGTGGTGTATGCCAACACCAGCGCAGCAGTCAAGGCGCGCGCTGACTGGCTGGTGACATCAAGCTGCGCGGTAGACATCGTGCGCGCACTGAAAGAGAAGGGTCAGAAAATACTCTGGGCACCCGACAAGCACCTGGGCAGCTACATTCAGGTTGAGACCGGTGCCGACATGGTGTTGTGGAACGGCGCCTGCATCGTGCATGACGAGTTCAAGGCCTTTGAGCTGGAAGCACTTAAAAATGAGCACCCGTTGGCCAAAGTGCTGGTACACCCCGAGTCACCCGCCGATGTGGTGGCGCTGGCTGACGCGGTAGGTTCTACGTCGGCCATCCTCAAGGCCGCACACGAGCTGGACGCGCGGGAATTTATCGTCGCCACCGACAGCGGCATGATGCACAAGCTGCGCACCCTGAACCCCGGCAAGCTGTTTATTGAAGCCCCCACATCAGGCAACAGCGCCACCTGCAAAAGCTGCGCCCACTGCCCGTGGATGGCCATGAACGGACTGGCGGGGCTGGCGCATGTGCTGGAGCACGGCACCAACGAAGTGCATATTGACGCGGCTTTGGGGTTGCGGGCACGCTTGCCAATTGACCGCATGCTGGCGTTTACGGCTGCGCTGCGCAGTGGTCAGCCGTTGGCTGGGTTGGTGCCAGGTATTGGGGCGGCTTGACATAGCCTGAAGAGATGCCCGGTGCCTGACACCATCGTCAAGGTAAAGTCATGCGAGGTGGAGTCAAAATCGTAGGCAGCGCAATCGGCAACATCTCCGGGTAATCGCGGCTGAAATGCAGCCCCCGGCTTTCGTGCCGTGACTGCGCCGATCGAACTATCAGTTCGGCCACAGTCACCAGGTTGCGCAGCTCCAGCAGGTCACGAGTGACGTGAAAGTTGGCATAAAACTCCTGGATTTCACCCTGCAGCAAGGCGATGCGGTGCGCGGCGCGCTCCAGGCGTTTGTTGGTGCGCACTATGCCCACGTAGTTCCACATAAAGCGGCGCAACTCGACCCAGTTGTGGGAAATAACGACGGCTTCATCAGCATCCGTTACGCGGCTGTCGTCCCACGCGGGCAGTGGGGGCGGTGCGGCTTTGGGGTGGTTGATGATGTCTTCGGCAGCGGCGCGCGCGAACACCATGCATTCCACCAGTGAATTGCTGGCCAGCCGGTTAGCGCCGTGCAGGCCAGTGCAGGCGGTTTCACCTACCGCGTACAGGCCGTCTA
>JANPDQ010000441.1:0-4627 GCA_031431575.1 Polaromonas sp. | reverse complement strand
GCTGCACAGTTGCTCGACAACGGCCCGGTTTGGCTGGGGTTGCTGCTAGACAGCCCTGACACCGTTTTGCAGTTAACGCCCAACCATCAGGAGTTGGCAAAGCTCGGCATCAAAGTCGGTGTGGCGGGAATTTACCCATCGCTCGCATCACCATTGATTGCCAAAGTCAACCGCGAGGCCAAAGCCTTCGCGCATAGCGCATCAAGCGCAGCGCCTGATTTGGAAGTGCGCGCATTTGCAGCTTGCAATGGCATCAACGAAGACCCGGTGACGGGCAGCTTGCACGCCAGCCTGGCGCAGTGGCTCATGGCCGATTGCCTGATGCCTCAGCACTACACCGCCTCACAAGGCGTATGCATGGGTCGCGCCGGGCATGTTGACTTGCTTCGGGACGCACAAGGACAGTTGTGGGTGGGTGGGCAATCTGTCACTTGCATCGACGGAGCGGTCACACTTTGACCGCGCAAGTTGACCACCTGGTCGTCGCTGCTGCCACGCTGCAAGAGGGCGTGGCCTGGTGTGAACGCACACTGGGCATTACCCCAGGCCCGGGTGGTGAACACCCACTGATGGGCGCGCACAACCGGCTTTTTTCGATTGCTGCAGCGCAGTACCCGAGTGCTTATTTCGAAATAATTGCTATTAATAAAGAAGCCGTTGGCACCCGTATTCAGGGCGCTAAACGCTGGTTCGACCTTGAAAACGAGGATTTGCAGCTCAATTTGAAGCAAAACGGGCCGCATCTGATTCATTTTGTCGCCAGCACGCCGCAAGCTACACCTGCCATTCAGGCGCTAGCTGGCATGGGCATCGACCGAGGCGAGTTGCTAGCAGCCTCGCGCATGACCCCAAACGGCTTGCTGTTGTGGAAGATCACCGTCCGCGCCGACGGCCAACGCTTGATGAATGGCTGCCTGCCCACGCTGATTGAATGGGGCGATGTGCATCCCACGCAGCACATGGCTGCATCAGGCGTGACGCTGCAATCGTTGACAGCAAGCCAGCCGAATACAGATGAAATTAGCGCAGCCTACGCCGCCATAGGTTTGCAAGGCACAGACGTGAAGCAAGGCCCACCCAATTTGATCGCTACGCTACAAACGCCGCGTGGTTTGATCACGCTTGAATCCAAGTAGCAGAAGGCGCTGGCGCAGTCAGTATTGCCGCCGCCATGCAGGAGCGGGCAACGCTTGACGGCAAAGTGGTGGGCACCACGTTGTGCGGTGGCAATGTGGATGCGAGTGTGTTTGCACGGGTGCTGGAGGGCAGTTAACTTCGTTCATTAATTGCTTAGGTTTCCTGCAAATTGAAGATTCATTCTTCAATTTACAGGTTTTGCTATGATGCGTGGATGATTGATCGCAATATCGCGCCGCTGTTAGTCAAGCTTGCCGGCCAGTATCCAGTGGTGACTTTGACCGGGCCCAGGCAGAGCGGAAAAACAACGCTCGTCAAGGCTCTTTTTCCAGGCAAGCCCTATGTCACGCTGGAAGACCCTGACATTCGCCGCTTCGCTGCGGACGACCCACGTGGCTTTTTGGCACAGTACAAAAGCGGTGCTATTTTTGATGAGATTCAACGCGCGCCGGAACTGCCCTCGTATTTGCAGGGTTTGGTCGATGCCAATCCAGCGCCAGGGCATTTCATACTCACGGGTAGCCAGCAGTTTGAACTGATGACGCAGGTCACGCAGTCGCTCGCTGGAAGAACAGCCATATTGCGCTTGCTGCCTTTGACGCTGGCAGAAGTCCAGCGATTCAACAAGACTCCGAAAAGCCCTGACTTGGCATCTACGTTGCTCAAAGGTTTTTATCCGCGCATACACGACAAAAACCTTGAGCCATCGCAGGCGCTGGCCGACTACTTCGCCACTTACGTGGAGCGAGACTTGCGCCAGATAGCTGCTGTGCACGACTTGCAGCGGTTTGAGCGCTTTGTACGCCTGTGCGCGGGGCGATCAGGGCAGCTCCTTAATCTGGTCAGCTTGGGCAACGACGCTGGCGTCTCTCAGCCCACTGCACGCGCATGGATAGACCTGCTGCAAACCAGCTTTATCGTGTACCTTTTGCCGCCGTGGCACACCAACACCGGCAAGCGCCTGGTCAAATCACCCAAGCTGTACTTCTACGACGTGGGGCTGGCCTGCTGGTTGCTTGGCCTGCGCACGGCCGAACAGGTCTCGCGTGACCCGCTGTGGGGCAGCCTGTTTGAGAACTTCATCATCATGGAAGCCATGAAAGACCGGTTCAACGCTGGTGAAAACGCGGAGATGTATTTTTACCGCGACTCCGAAGGCAACGAGGTTGACTTGCTTTTACCCACAGGCACAAAGCTGCACGCAATTGAAATCAAAGCGGGGGCGACCATTAACCCCGATTACTTCAAGGGACTCAAAACTTTCGCATCGCATCACCCACAAGCGGTATCGGGTGGGAACGTAATATATGGCGGCTTAGAAGGGCAAAACCGCAGTGATTGGCCAGTTTATTCGTGGCGCAATTTACTCCTGAAATAATAGCTGCTCACGCCTATATTTATTGCGCTACAGCACTTTTTAGCACCAAAACAGCAGCGCGACACGCAAGTGACACGCATTAGCCACCGCCCACGCCACAATTTGGTGATGGGAACTCTCTACCTCGTCCGCCACGGCCAAGCATCTTTTGGCGCTGATGATTACGACGTGCTCAGCCCACTGGGCCACCAGCAGGCCAAGCGGCTGGGCGAGCATTTCAAAACGGCTGGCATCAGGTTTGACGCGGCGCTGACCGGTACTTTGCAGCGGCAAATCAGTACCCACGCGGGCATTTGTGAAGGCATGGGCGCGAAGATTGATGCGCTGGCTTGGCCAGGGCTAAATGAGTACGACAGCCACGCCGTGATTGCGACTGTTCATAGCGGCAAACTCGAAAAGCCGACCACACCCGAGATGTACCGCCACCACTTCAGGCTGCTCAAAGACGGTTTGCAAAGGTGGATGATTGGTGCCGCCAGGCCTGAGGGTATGCCCACGTACCCAGATTTTTTGCGCGGTGTGACGACCGCGTTGGACCATGTTCGCGCCAACTGCACTGGCAACGTGCTGCTAGTGTCGAGCGGCGGGCCAATTGCAACGGCTGTGGGGCACATTCTTGGCTGCCCACCTGAGACAACTATTGAGCTCAACCTGCGCATTCGCAACTCGTCGGTAACGGAGTTTGCCTTTACACCGAAGCGGCACATGCTGGTGACGTACAACACGCTGCCGCATTTGATGACGCCGGAATACGCTGACTGGATTACCTACGCGTAAGCCAAGTTGTTTCTATCGCCATTAAACTGGCTGTATGGAAAAACAGGCTGGTCCGCTTTTCGTTGTTTGGTTTAAAAAAGACCTGCGCTGGCACGACCACGCGGCGCTGAGCAACGCGGCCGCTTGGGCGGCGCAAAGCGGCGGCGCGGTGCTGCCGCTGTGGGCGTATGAGCCTGCCATGTGGCTACAAAGCGATATGGCAGCGCAGCATGCTGGCTTTGCCAACGAGTGCCTGGGTGAGCTGGATGCGTGGATCAAGCAAGACAGCGCGGGGCAAAACCACCTGTGCCGCTTTCACGGTGAGATGCTGGAAGTTCTCGCCGCTTTGCGCGCCCAGCTAGGCGCTTTCACGCTGGTCAGCACTGAAGAAACCGGCAACGCGTGGAGTTACGGGCGCGATCTGGCGGTGGCCGACTGGTGCAAAACAAGTAATGTTGAATGGCGTGAGTTCCCCAGCAATGGCGTGGTACGCCGACTGCTTTCACACGGCGGTGGGCGCAACCGCTGGACACAGCACCGCCTGCAGCGCCTGCAAAGCGCAGCACTGCCAGCGCCAGAGCGCGTTCGCTGGGTTGCAGCGTCTGCGCTGGCTGGCTTGAATGATTGCGGAGAACTCAGCGCTGCCGATCTGCAAGTAGCAGGCCCGGACAAAGCTGACCGCAAACGCGGCGGTCGCGCATTGGCATTGATTGAGCTGCACACTTTTTTAAACGAGCGCGGGCGCACTTACCGCTTTGACATGTCCAGCCCCGTGACTGCACCCGAGAGCTGCTCTCGCATTTCAGCGCAACTGGCATGGGGCACGCTGAGCATTCGCGAGTGCATGCATGCAACCAGCCAGCGCCGCGCAGAGTTGCAAGCCATGCCAGCAGGCGAGCGGCCTGACGGATTTTTAGCGTCGCTCAAAAGCTTTGAAAGCCGCTTGCACTGGCACTGCCACTTCATTCAAAAATTAGAGAGTGAACCGGCTATCGAGCTGCGCAATGTCAACCGCGGTTTTGATAACTTACGCAATGAGGGTGAGCTGACAGAGGACGAAAACACACGCCTCACCGCGTGGCGTGAAGGCCGCACCGGCTACCCGTTTATCGACGCCTGCATGCGCAGCTTAAATGCCACCGGCTGGATCAATTTCAGGATGCGAGCCATGCTGGTCAGCTTTGGAGCGTACCAGTTGTGGCTGCACTGGCGGCACTTGGGGCAGCACCTGGCGCGGCAGTTCACTGACTACGAACCCGGCATTCACTGGAGCCAGTGCCAGATGCAATCGGGTGTGACGGGCATCAACACCATCCGCATTTACAGCCCGACCAAACAAAGCCATGACCAGGACCC
>JANPDQ010000440.1:0-2966 GCA_031431575.1 Polaromonas sp. | reverse complement strand
TCAGCCCTGAAGCCGCTTTTTTTCAGCCATTGGGCCAGGTGCATCATGTCTTCGTCGCTGGTGCCTGGGTGAGCAGCAATGAAGTAAGGAATCAAAAACTGCTTTTTACCGGCTTCCAGGCTGAACTTTTCAAACAGCTGCTTGAACTTGTCGTAGCTGCCAATGCCGGGCTTCATCATTTTGGTGAGTGGGCCTTGCTCGGTGTGCTCGGGTGCAATTTTCAAATACCCGCCAACGTGGTGGCTGACCAGTTCCTTGACGTACTCTGGGCTTTCAACCGCAAGGTCGTAACGCACGCCGGAGCTGATCAAAATCTTCTTGACGCCCTTGAGCGCCCGCGCGCGGCGGTACATTTTGATCAGCGGGTTGTGGTCGGTGTTCAGGTTTTGGCAAATGCCCGGGTACACGCAGCTTGGCTTGCGGCACGCGGCTTCAATCTCAGGCGATTTGCAGCCAATGCGGTACATGTTGGCAGTCGGCCCGCCCAGGTCTGAAATGGTGCCGGTAAAGCTTTTGACCGAGTCCCGAATCGCTTCAATTTCTCGGATCACTGAGTCTTCAGACCGGCTTTGAATAATGCGGCCCTCATGCTCAGTAATCGAGCAAAACGTGCAGCCACCAAAGCAGCCGCGCATGATGTTCACGGAAAAGCGAATCATCTCCCATGCCGGGATTTTGGTGGCGTGGTCGTGGCTGCCGTTTTCGTCAGCGTAGCTCGGGTGCGGGCTGCGCGCGTAAGGCAAGTCGAACACGTAGTCCATCTCGGCGGTGGTCAACGGAATCGGTGGCGCCGTGATCCACACATCGCGCGCTGTCGCGCCCTCCCCGTGGGCCTGCACCAGTGCGCGTGCGTTGCCCGGATTGGTCTCCAGGTGCAGCACGCGGTTGGCGTGGGCGTACAGCACGGCATCGCTTTTGACTTGCTCGTATGACGGCAGGCGAATCACTGAGCGGTCACGCGGCGGGACTTTAATCTTGCCCTGCGCGGTTTGCACGGTGGACGGCAAATTTGGGTTGGCAACAAACGTCAAAGGCTTGATGGCTGGGTTGCTTTTTGACGTTGCGATTACAGCGGCGGACGATGCGCCTGCCTCGGCAGCTTCGGCAACCACTTTGGCTTCGTCCTCACGCGCGCAAGTTGTGCCCAGCTCTTTGGCAGCATCGGCCACCATCAGGTACGGGTTGACGTGCGCCTCAACCCGCCCCGGCGCGTCAACGCTGGTGGAGTCGATCTCAAACCAGCCTTGCGCGGTTTCGTCGCCGGAGCGCCGAATAAACGCAGTGCCGCGAATATCCGTCATCTTCGCAATCGGTTCCTTGGCCGCCAGGCGGTGCGCAATTTCAACAATCGCGCGCTCCGCGTTGCCGTACAGCAGCAAGTCGCATTTGGCATCCACCACCACCGAGCGGCGTACCTTGTCTGACCAGTAGTCGTAATGCGCAATGCGCCGCAGGCTGCCTTCAATGCCGCCCAAAATGATCGGCACTTCTTTAAACGCTTCTCTGGCGCGCTGGCAGTACACCAACGCCGCGCGGTCAGGCCGCTTGCCGCCAATGTCTCCAGGGGTGTAAGCGTCGTCAGAACGAATTTTGTGGTCAGCCGTGTAGCGGTTGATCATGCTGTCCATGTTGCCCGCCGTGATGCCCCAGAAGAGATTCGGCTTGCCTAAAACTTTGAAAGGCTCGGCGCTTTGCCAGTCTGGCTGGGCGATGATGCCAACCCTGAAGCCTTGCGCTTCAAGCATGCGGCCAATCACGGCCATGCCAAAGCTGGGGTGGTCAACATACGCGTCGCCGGTGACGATGATGATGTCGCAGCTGTCCCAGCCCAAAGCGTCCATCTCGGCGCGGGTGGTGGGCAAAAACTTGGCCGTGCCAAAGCGTGCCGCCCAATACTTGCGGTAACTGCTCAGGGGCTTTGCAGCGCGAGCGAAAAACGAAACATCGACAGGCGCGTTCATAAACTGGTGTTTGGTAGCCACAACAAATTGCGACAAGAGAAGGAGAATCCTTGATTTTAAGGTTTTAAGACGCACAGCACACCTACTCCGCGCAAATGCACCGTGGTCAAGAGGCGAAATTCTTCTTGTTTTCCCTCAAAAAACAACAAAAAAGGCCTGATTTCAACACGAAATCAGGCCTTAGCCCAATAGGTATGGGCGCGAGCAGCTATTAAAATAGTAGCGTCAATTGCGCACAGCCATTTGGCCGCGCAACTCTCCGCCCGGGAAAGCAGCCGAGTGAATGTTGGCATACCACTTGCCAGCCATCAAATCAGCGGCTTGGGCGGCAGTCAATGTAGCCATGCCTTCCATGCCAGTCACGATGGGGTTGGTCCAGCCAAGTGCCACACCAGAATTGGCACCGACGGCCGCCGGGCCATGAAAATGTCCAGCGGTGGCCGGTCCGGTCATACCGCTATAGGTGACTTTCCATTTCAGCTGCATGGTGTCTTTGTTAAAAGCAGCGTCTACCGTTCCGTTGCCGGGGCTGGCTGCCGGTGGTACCTCATTGGCGCCGCGCAGTTGCGTGGTGAATGCGACCATATTCGATGCCGGCGGCTTCATGGAGCCGCAACCTGCGAGAGCAACCAATGCAACAGCGGCCACTGCAGCGACCCGAAAACCAAAACAGCTGAACTCACGACGATTCGTCATAGCAAACTCCCAAAAGGTTAAAAAAATCTGACGATCGGCCCACATGGCATATCGTGTAGCGCCAGCTTAAACCACTTTTGCTAAAGTTACCCGCAAGCCCGGTAAAGCGCCAGCAGCGCTATCGGATTAGCCGGTAACCTTCAGCGCGTCGCGCAGCGCCTTGATCTGGTCGTGGTTACGCTGCGCGCCGCTCGCTTGCTGCTTGACCAGCGCGTGTGCAGCGTCAGGCAAGTTGCGATTCAAGGCCTTGCGGTAATGCGCCAGCGCAACGTCTTCTGCACGCTCGCACTCGTTGACCATGTCCAGGTC
>JANPDQ010000439.1:0-1519 GCA_031431575.1 Polaromonas sp. | reverse complement strand
GTCGCCGCAGTCATGTACGTCCATCCCCATCCAGTGACCGGTGCGGTGCATGTAGAACTGGCGGTATGCGCCGCTTGCCAGCACGTCGTCAACGCTGCCGTGTTTCTTTTTATCGAGCAGGCCCACATCCAACATGCCTTGCGCCAGCACGCGGGTGGCGGCGTCGTGCGGGTCTGTAAAGCGCTTGCCCGGTTTGGTCACTTTTATGGCTGCTACTTGCGCAGCCAGCACGATGTCGTACAGCGTGCGCTGGGCGGGCGTGAACTTGCCGTTGGCCGGAAAGGTGCGGGTGATGTCGCTGGCGTAGCCGTCCAGCTCGCAGCCTGCGTCTATTAGGCACAGGTCGCCCGATTTCAACTCCGCATCGCCCGCGCGGTAGTGCAGCACGCAGGCGTTGGCACCTGCCGCCACGATGCTGGTGTAGGCCGGGTACTGTGAGCCATGGCGGCGAAATTCGTGCAGCAGTTCTGCTTCAAGGTGGTATTCCCGCAAGCCGTTTTTGACAGGCGTGCGCAGCATTGCAGCGGAAGTCTGCATGGCGCGTACGTGTGCACCAGCTGAGATTTTTCCGGCGCGGCGCAATATGGTAATTTCATGCGCGTCTTTTATCAGCCGCATTTCGTCCAGCATTTTGCACAAGTCGTGCTGGCTTTGCGGGCACTCTGCGCCGTAGCGAATGCGCGCGCGCACCTTGCCCAGCCAGCCGTCGACTTGCGTCTCAAGACCCTTGTGCGTGGCAAACGGAAACCACACGGCGGCCTGGTTGCTAAGCAGCAGCGGCATGTGTGCGTCAAGGTCTTCAACGCTGAAAGCCTCGTCAACGCCAAGTGACTGCGGCGCTGCCTTTGGCCCCAGGCGAATGCCGTCCCAAATCTCTCGTTCCAGGTCTTTGGGGCGGCAGAACAATGTGGATTTGCCGGTGGCATCAATGGCAAGCCAGCTGCCCGGCTCGGTGAATCCGGTCAGGTAGTAAAAGTAGCTGTCGTGCCGATACGGGAAGTCGCTGTCGCGGTTGCGCGCGTGCTCTGGCGCGGTTGGCAAAAGAGCGATGCCTCCGCCAGCGGCTTTGAGGGCTTTGGCGACTAGCGCGCGGCGTTTTTGGTAAACAGTCATGGTCATCAACTTATTAAAAATTAACTTCGGTTTAATTCTGCCAAACGCTCTGGTGTTCCGACATCCGTCCACGGCCCGGTGTACAGCTCAGCGCTCACCAGTTGATTGTCCATCGCCGCGCGCAATAGCGGTGCCAGCGGGGTTTTGATGCCATTCGGGTTGCCGAAGGGCAGCGAGTCAAAAAAGGCTTTGCGGTACAGCGCAATGGTGCTGAAGGTGTAGCGCGGCAGCGTGCTGGCGGCGGGCATATTGAGCGCAAGGCCATCAGCGCCAATTCCGAAGTCGCCTTTCACGTTGTGCTGCGGGTTGGGTACCAACCACAGGTGCGCCAGCTTGCCGCTCGCTTTGAAGGTGTCAACCGCTTCTTGGGTAAACGCAAATCCGGGCGTAAACACATCGCCCGCCA
>JANPDQ010000438.1:0-4405 GCA_031431575.1 Polaromonas sp. | reverse complement strand
ACCGATCGAAACAGATCTGCCTGTCATCCATCCCAAGCCCATGAAACTGGCCATGGCGGCGTAAGTATTTTTTCGAGAACTTTCTGGAGACATGAATGACGACAGCAATTTTGAACGCACCCGAAACCGTCAAGGCCTATTTAAAACCGATTGACAGCGAAGGCCTTGCAGCCTTTGCGGCCAAGGGCTGTGCGAACCCCGCATCACGAGGCACCAACAAGGTCAAAACTGTCATGCAGGGCATGTACCGTTCACTGAGCTACGTCGGCAACCACCAGCCGGTGGTGGTTGACGAGCCGCTGCATCTGTTTGGTGAAGACACCGCACCAGCACCTGGGGAAATAGTTCTGTCGGGTTTGGGTGGCTGCCTTGCAGTCGGCATCACCGCGGTGGCGACCTGGAAAAAAGTTCAGCTAACCAAGCTGGAGATTTTTATGGAGGGCGATATTGGCAACCCCGCAGCTTGGGGCGCGGGTGGTGCACTGAAGGAGCCACCGGAGATGGGGTTTCAGGCGATCCGCGTGAAAGTCATTCTTGAAGGTGACGCCTCTCGGGAAGTGTTGGATGAAATCGTGCAGAATGCCAATTTTTACTCGCCAGTTGCCAACAGCATTCGCAACCCGATCCCGTTTGAAATAAGTACCCCCACGGTTGCTCATTTCGTGTAGCGCCCTGGACGTGCCACCGCGACCCGCGCAGGCCCTTCGCGCTGCCCAAACCCGCGCCGGCGGGTTGGGAGCCGCAGCGCTCAGCCCCGAGGTTGCCGCTGCGCCTGCGGTCTGGCGAAGCCAGTCCCGCGGCCCCTGCTTGAAGGGATCGCAAACCTGCAGTCATTACAAATTTGGAGACTTTTATGGAAGTGCTTGAACGATCACCTGCTAATTTGTCGCAAGAGTTTGACTTAGTCAAAGCTGTGCGCGACTTGGCCACTGGCCCGCTGGCAGAGCTGGCTGATGACATCGACCGCCGGGGTGTGTATCCAAAGTCGATTTTGCATCGCTTGGGCGAGTTGGGTGCGTTGAAAGCGCACATGGCTGAGCCCGGCAAACCTGCTGACTATGGCCTGGCGATTCGCGCCATGACTGAGGTGTCTCGGGTCTGCGGCGCCACCGGCTTTATGGTGTGGTGCCATGATGTGTGCGGGGTGTACATGGAGCAATCTGGTAACCCAGCGCTGATGGGAAATATGCTGGACCAGCATGCGAACGGCAAGACCTTGGGCGCTACCGGCATGTCCAACCCCATGAAAACTTTTGCAGGCATTGAAACGTTTTTGCTGCACGCGAAAAAAGTAGACGGCGGATATGTCGTCAATGGCACGCTGCCTTGGGTCAGCAATTTGGGGCCAGACCATTACTTTGGGGCGGTGGCCGATGTCGCGGCGGAAGATTCGGCAGGTGGTGTCGCCAAAACCGAAATCATGTTTTTGATCCACTGCGACGCACCCGGCGTTGAGCTGCGCAACTGCCCATCGTTTTCAGCCATGGAGGGCACCAACACCTGGGCGGTGCGCCTGACTGACTATTTTGTCGGCAGCGAGCAAATGATTGCCGACCCGGTGCGTCCTTTCATTGGCCGTATTCGCGCGGCTTTCATCTTGCTGCAAACCGGTATGGGCCTGGGTGTGGCGCAAGGTGCGATTGACTCGATGTGGACAGTCGAGCGTCAGTTGGGTCATGTCAATGAATTCCTCGACGACCGCCCTGACGACTTGCAGGCTGAACTTGATGAACTCACCGCTCGAATTATGCTGCTTGCCAAAACGCCTTTTGGCGCAGACAAGCAGTTTGTAATCGATGTGCTGGACGTACGTGCGCATGCGTCTGAATTGGCACTGCGCGCAGCGCAATCAGCCTTGTTGCACCAAGGCGCTCGTGGTTATTTAATGACGTCTGAAGTGCAACGCCGGGTGCGCGAGTCGCACTTTGTGGCCATCGTCACGCCTGCGGTGAAGCACCTGCGCAAAGAGATTGCCCGCTTGTCGGCTGAAGAGTTGCCGGTGTGAATGCATCTATTGCCAAGACCGACGCTACGGGTCTGCCGTGGGAGCTGTACATCTGCAAGGCGTGCGGGCTCATTTATGACGAAAGCAAGGGCGACGAAGACAGTGGCTTGACTGCAGGCACGCGCTTTGCAGATATTCCAGACGACTGGGCTTGCCCCCTTTGCGGCGTGACAAAAGCCGATTTTGAACCCTATGTTTTGCAGGCCCCAGCCGCCAAACGCAGCGCTCAAAGAGCCACCACCAGGCCAGTCGACAAGCGGCGGGGCGCTGGCACGGTAGTCGTCGGCGCTGGCCGCGCAGGCTGGCAAATGGCGCAGGCGCTGCGCGCACGCGATGCGGAGCTTCCCATCACACTGGTGACGTCATGTAACGGTGATGTGTACGACAAGCCAATGCTTTCAGTGGCAATGGCGCGCGGTATCGCGCCTGACAACCTGCCGCGTGAGACCGGTGCGGCCGCAGCCGCGCGATTGCGCGTCACGTTATTGGCACATACGCAGGCCGTGCGCATCACGCCAGCGAGCCACCAGCTGCGCACCAGTCGTGGCACGTTGCGCTACCAGCACCTCGTGCTGGCGCACGGCGCGCAAGCACGCAGCTTGCCGCAACTTCCAGATGCGCTGTGCTGGCGCATCAACCACTTGCAGGTGTATGCCCAGTTTCGACGAGCGTTGGGCGACCAGCCCCGCCGCATTGCCATCGTAGGTGCAGGACTGATTGGGTGCGAGTTGGCCAATGACCTGGCCCTTGCTGGTCACAACGTCACACTAATGGATGTGGCTGCGCGGCCACTTGCTTTTATCCTCCAAGAAGCGCAATCGCAGCAATTGTTGAACGCGTGGCGGTCTTTGCCGTTGCGGTTTGTCGGCAGCGTACACATCAAGTCGGTAAGTGCGCCGCAACCGTCTGGTGAGAAAACGCTCATCACCGAATGCAGCCAGACATTTGCGGTAGACCACATTGTTGTTGCAGCGGGGCTTCAAACACCGACCCGTTTGGCCACCAGCGCAGGGCTGGCATGGAATAACGGTATTGATGTGCACCCGCAAACGCTAGCCACCAGCGTCAAAGGCATCTACGCGCTGGGCGATTGCATCTCCATCGACGGCAAAGTCAGCCGCTATATTGAGCCGATTGGCCGGCAGGCGCAAACGGTTGCAGCAAACATCCTGAATGCAGTGCCGCAGCCTTATCAACAACTGGCGGTACCGCTGCGTATCAAAACCAGCTCACTCCCGTTCACGGTCTAGACTGCACCGCCGCTTAAAATGCGGCATGAAAATTTTGATCCGAACCTTTTTTAAAACCCTGCGCATCGTGCTGGGCCCGTTCATGTTGCTCAAAGAGGCGCTGACAAAACCCAAAGGCGTAGCACGAACCGCAGCGGCGCAAGCGGCTGTTGACGCGCAATGCCAAACCCTTGCGTTGTACCAGTTCAAAACCTGCCCGTTTTGCATCAAAACGCGCAAAGAAATGGACCGCTTGTCGCTAAACATCCAGCGCGTTGACGCGCAGCGCGATGGCGCTGACCGGCAAGCCTTGCTGGCAGCTACTGGGCAAACCAAAGTGCCGTGCCTGCGCATTGTTGATGCAGCCGGTCAAAGCCAGTGGATGGGCGACTCGGACAAAATCATCGCCTACTTGCGCGGGCGGTTTGCAGCTGTCTAGTCGTCAAATTTTGGGTATTTTACGTGCCTGGCGCAACAAATACAGGCGCAAGCAGCTATAAATAATATAGCAATCTATCGTTGATAACTTACTGCGTAATTTGCCGATTGCGTGCTTCAGGGCTGCACAGTGTCAATGACCAGACTGAGCTTGCCGCCGCCCGCTTTCACCGCGCCGCTTTGCCCCACCAAATCACCGCTTTGCGGCATGGCGTTGCCGGTTCGTGACACCCGCGCACCGACGATGACTTGCTCAAACTTTGACAACTTCATTTCATCCGACATGGCGGTGGTGTCATCAAGTTTGAAAGCAATTGGCAACTCGCTGGCCTTGCGTTTCAAAATTGCCAGCGGCATGCGCGGGCCACTGGCCGCACGCGCAAAAATAAACACCGTGTCGTCCGGGGCCAGCTTGCCAACCAGGGCGGGCGACAAACTGACCGTGCCCTCAATGCCCGCCGCTGTGGCTGATGCGGCCGGGGGGATTGGGGCGGGATTGGCAGCGGCGCTCGGTGCAGCTTGCGCAACCACGGTTGACGACCCTGCAGCCGCGCGGGCCTCACCCAGACTGCGGTCCAGGCCAGCTGCAAATTCGCTGCCCGGTGGTGCCAACTGGCGTGCGTGGGTCCAGTGGGTGATAGCAGCGGCGAAGTCTTTGCGCTCAAAGGCGGCGCTGCCAGCCAGTGCCAGTACCTTCAGGTTGTTGGGGTCGAGTACCAGCGCACGTGCAATC
>JANPDQ010000437.1:0-3312 GCA_031431575.1 Polaromonas sp. | reverse complement strand
GCGGTATTTATATTTCCAAAATTTAAGTTTAATGCAAATTTGCCGGCCACTGCCTGGCCACTAGGCGAGTTGGCTGTGCATTTCCTGAACTGAAATTACACCCAGGTTGTCCAGGTGCTTCATGCCTTCAACCGCAGCTTCTGCACCCGCAATTGTCGTGAAGGTTGTCACACGCGCCAACAAAGACGACGTACGGATTTGCCGCGAATCGGCAATCGCGTTGCGGCGCTCTTCCACTGTGTTGATGACCAGCACAATCTCGTTGTTTTTAATCATGTCCACCACGTTTGGCCGGCCTTCTGCCACCTTGTTAACAACCCGGCAGGCAACGCCGGCCGCAACGATGGCTGCAGCGGTACCTTTGGTTGCCACAATGTCAAACTTCATAGCGCTTAGCGCACGCGCCACTTCGACTGCACGCGGTTTATCGTTGTTTTTAACCGTCAGGAAGACCGTACCAGCCGTCGGCAGTTTGGTACCTGCGCCCAGCTGCGACTTGACAAAAGCTTCACCAAACGTTTTTCCAACGCCCATGACTTCGCCGGTGGACTTCATCTCAGGCCCAAGAATGGTGTCAACACCCGGAAACTTCACGAACGGAAACACCGCTTCTTTCACGCTGAAATACGGCGGCGTCACTTCTTTGCTTACCCCATCAACAATCAGGCCTTGTGACGCCAGCGATTGCCCCACCATGCAGCGCGCCGCAACTTTAGCCAACTGAATGCCCGTCGCCTTGCTAACAAACGGCACCGTACGCGAGGCACGGGGATTGACTTCGAGCACGTAAATCACGTCTTTTCCAGCAACATGCTGAATGGCAAACTGCACGTTCATCAGGCCCACCACATTGAGGGCGGTGGCCATAGCAGCTGTTTGGCGCTTGATTTCCAACACCGTTTCACCACTGAGCGAATACGGCGGCAATGAGCAAGCCGAGTCCCCGCTGTGCACACCAGCTTGCTCAATGTGCTCCATTACGCCGCCGATAAAGCTTGCGCCCGTATCGTCACGAATACAGTCCACATCGCACTCGATGGCGTCGTTTAAAAAGCGATCAAGTAAGACCGGCGAATCGTGGCTGACTTTGACGGCTTCACGCATGTAGCGCTCGAGGTCGCGCTGCTCGTGCACGATTTCCATCGCGCGGCCACCCAACACGTAGCTGGGGCGCACCACCAGCGGGTAGCCCAGTGCGGCAGCTTTTTCAAGTGCTTCCGGCTCGGTACGCGCGGTGGCATTTGGCGGCTGCAGCAACGCCAACTCGCGCAGCAGGGCAGAGAAACGCTCGCGGTCTTCAGCGGCGTCAATCATGTCGGGCGACGTACCAATGATGGGCACGCCATTGGCCTCAAGATCCAGCGCCAGCTTCAAAGGCGTTTGCCCGCCGTACTGAACAATCACACCGAGTGGCTTTTCTTTGTCCACAATTTCCAGCACGTCTTCAAGCGTCAGTGGCTCAAAGTACAAGCGGTCTGACGTGTCGTAGTCGGTTGAAACGGTTTCCGGGTTGCAGTTGACCATGATGGTCTCGTAGCCGTCTTCACGCATGGCCAAAGCGGCGTGCACGCAGCAGTAATCAAACTCAATACCCTGCCCAATGCGGTTCGGCCCACCGCCGAGCACCATGATCTTTTTGTTCGTGGTGGGCTCGGCTTCGCACTCAGAACCTTCGGCTTCGTAAGTGGAATACAGGTAAGCAGTGTTGGTAGCGAACTCGGCCGCGCAGGTGTCTACGCGTTTGTAAACCGGCCGCACCCCAAGCGCGCGGCGACGATTGCGGATTTCCGTGTCGGTGGTTTTGAGCTGCCGCGCCAAACGGCGGTCTGAAAAGCCTTTTTGCTTTAACGCACGCAGTGTTGCGGCATCAACTTTCTCAAGCGTTGTGGTCTCCAACTCCAGCTCGATTTTTACGATCTGCTCAATCTGCACCAAAAACCAGCGGTCAATTTTGGTCAGCGCAAAAACCTCTTCAACGCTCATGCCCATTGCGAACGCGTCACCAACGTACCAGATGCGGTCGGGGCCCGGGGCGCCAAGTTCTTTTTCCAGCACTTCCCGGTCTTGGGTTTTTTCGTTCATCCCATCCACGCCGACTTCAAGTCCGCGCAGCGCTTTTTGAAACGACTCCTGGAAGGTGCGGCCCATGGCCATAACTTCACCGACCGACTTCATTTGCGTGGTCAGGCGCGCATCGGCAGTTGGGAATTTTTCAAATGCAAAACGCGGAATTTTGGTGACGACGTAGTCAATGCTGGGCTCAAAACTGGCGGGCAAAACGCTTGCGTTTTTTCCATCTTCGCCGCCCGTGATCTCATTTTGCAGCTCGTCCAGCGTGTAGCCTATTGCCAGCTTGGCGGCGACTTTGGCAATCGGGAACCCGGTGGCTTTAGAAGCCAGCGCCGACGAGCGTGACACGCGCGGATTCATTTCAATGACCACCATGCGGCCATCGTCCGGGTTAATCGCAAACTGCACGTTTGAGCCGCCGGTGTCCACCCCAATTTCACGCAGAACCGCCAGCGAAGCGTTGCGCAGAATCTGGTATTCCTTGTCGCTCAGCGTTTGCGCTGGGGCAACGGTGATGGAGTCGCCAGTGTGCACGCCCATCGGGTCGAGGTTTTCAATCGAGCACACGATGATGCAGTTGTCCGCCGTGTCGCGAACCACTTCCATCTCGTATTCTTTCCAGCCCAGCAGCGACTCTTCAATCAGCAGCTCGCTGGTGGGTGATGCCTCAATGCCGCGCTTGCAAATCGTCTCGAATTCTTCGGCGTTGTAGGCAATACCGCCACCCGTGCCTCCAAGCGTAAAGCTGGGGCGAATCACCGTCGGGAAGCCGAGCGTTTTTTGAACCGCCCAAGCCTCATCAAGCGTGTGGGCAATGCCGGAGCGGGCAGAGCCCAAGCCGATTTTGGTCATTGCGTCTTTGAACTTCAAGCGGTCTTCGGCTTTGTCAATTGCTTCGGGTTTTGCACCAATCAGCTCGACCTTGTATTTTTCCAGCACGCCGTTGTGCCATAAATCGAGCGCGCAGTTCAGCGCGGTTTGTCCGCCCATGGTCGGCAAAATCGCGTCAGGCTTTTCCTTGGCGATGATTTTTTCAACCGTTTGCCAGGTGATCGGCTCTATGTAGGTCACATCCGCCGTAGCGGGGTCGGTCATGATGGTGGCCGGGTTGCTGTTGATCAAAATGACCTTGTAGCCCTCTTCCCGCAAGGCCTTGCAAGCCTGCACACCAGAATAGTCGAACTCGCAAGCCTGGCCAATGATGATCGGGCCTGCGCCGATGATAAGAACTGATTTGATGTC
>JANPDQ010000436.1:0-2469 GCA_031431575.1 Polaromonas sp. | reverse complement strand
TTTTATAGCTGCTTGCGCCCGTATTTAGGGCGCCAGAGCACTAAAACATCATTATATTCAGCCCTTTTTGGCAAAAACCAGTAAAACCCGGTCAATCATCATCATGAAAAAAATCCTCATCCTCGGCGGCACTGGCTTTGTGGGCCGCCACTTGTGCGAAAAGTTAGCTGAGGGCGATTACCGCGCCACCGTGCTGACGCGCCGCCGCGTGAACGCTGCGCATTTGCAAATGCTGCCCATGGTCGATGTGATCGAAGGCTCGGCCTACGACGCGGCAACGCTGGCCCCGCTGGTGGCTGAGCATGACGCTGTAGTTAACCTGATCGCCATCTTGCACGGCACCGAAGCAGCGTTTGACAAAGCTCACGTGCAGCTGGTGCAAACATTGGTGAATGCTTGCTCGGCAGCCGGTAAAAAGCGAATTGTTCATGTGAGCTCGCTGGGTGCAGACGCCAATGCACCTTCGATGTACCAGCGCAGCAAAGCCCGTGGTGAAACGGTGCTGGCTGCATCGGGGCATAACGTCAGTGTGCTGCGGCCCAGCGTTATTTTTGGTGCCGAGGACAAATTTTTGAACACCTTTGCCGGGTTGCAAAAAATGCTTCCGTTCATTCCACTGGCAGGCAGCACGGCCAAGTTTCAACCCGTGTGGGTTGAAGACGTGGCCAGCGCGCTGGTTAAATGCCTGGAAGACAACAACACCATAGGCCAAACGTACGAGGCCTGCGGGCCAGGCGTTTTCACACTCAAGCAATTGGTGCAACTTGCTGGCCAGTACAGCGGCCATGACAAGCCCGTGATTGGCTTGCCTGATGGTGTGGCGCGCATTCAGGCCGCACTGATGGAGCTGGCCCCCGGTGAGCCCATCATGAGCCGCGACAACCTGGACGCCATGAAGGTCGACAACATTTCTGGCGGCAAATTACCGGGCTTGCAGGCCCTTGGCATCACGCCCGCCGCGGTCAGTGCTGTTGTGCCGTTTTACCTCGGCAATCAGGGCTTGCGCAGCGGCCTGATGGCCAAGCGCAAAACTGCTGGACGGTTCTAGGCGACTAGCCCCGCATCAATCACGCTGATTTTTTGCATCAATCTTTCGGCTGCGGTGCGCTAGCATTCCCCTTTTTGGCAATCAAGAAGGCGCACCATGCTCAAGCTTTATATCGGCAATAAAAACTATTCGTCCTGGTCAATGCGGCCATGGGTGCTGCTCAAGCAGGCGGGCATTGCGTTTGAAGAGGTGCTGGTGCGTTTCGGTGAGGACCCCTTCGCCGCCAACTCCAGCTTCAAGCGCGCCATCACTGCGGTAAGCCCGACCGGGCGCGTGCCGGTTTTGGTGGACGACGCCTTGGCCGTGTGGGACACGCTGGCCATTGCCGAGTACCTGGCGGAAAAGTTTCTTGAGAAGCATTTATGGCCACAAAACGTGCAGGCTAGAGCCCGTGCGCGCAGCGTGTGCGCTGAAATGCATGCTGGTTTTACTGGCCTGCGCGGTGCCTGCCCCATGAACATCGAGGCATCGCTGCCCGAAATCGGTGCCATCGTCTGGCGCGACCAAGCGGCCGTTCGCACTGATGTGGCGCGCATCATCAGCATGTGGACTGAACTGCTGAACGAGCACCAAGGGCCGATGCTGTTCGGCGACTTTTCAATCGCCGACGCATACTTTGCACCGGTGTGCATGCGCCTGAAAAACTATGCGCTGCCAGTGCCGGGACACATCAGCGAGTACGTCGAGCGCGTTTGCGCCCTGCCCGGCGTGCAGGCCTGGATAACGGACGCACTCGCCGAAAAGGACTTTGTGGCTGACGATGAGCCGTACCGCAGCCGTCGCTGAGATTTCAACGACATCCGCCTGCGGCGCGTACCCTAAACTCAAGCCATGGAAATTTTCATGGTCGGTGGTGCAGTCAGGGACATGCTTTTGGGTCTGCCTGTGCAAGACCGCGACTGGGTGGTGGTGGGCAGCACACCTGAAGAACTGGTCGCTTTAGGCTTCTTGCCGGTAGGAAAAGACTTTCCGGTTTTTTTGCACCCTAGAACAAAAGAAGAATATGCGCTGGCCCGTACCGAGCGCAAAACCGCACGCGGCTACCGTGGCTTTGAAGTGCATGCCGCGCCCGATGTCACGCTGGAGCAAGACCTGTCGCGGCGCGACCTGACTATTAATTCAATAGCTGCGTGCGCTCTTATTGATTGGGCTACAGGCCGATTTGGTACTGATTTCGATGCTGACACCAGTGCTTTGATTGACCCGCACGGCGGCCAGCGTGATATTCAAAACAAAGTGCTGCGCCATATTACGCCAGCATTTGCCGAAGACCCGGTGCGCATTTTGCGGGTGGCACGTTTCGCGGCGCGCTTCACCGATTTCAGTGTGGCACCTGAGACCATGGCGCTGATGAAACACATGGTGTCTGTTGGCGAAGCGAACGCCTTGGTGGCTGAGCGTGTGTGGCAAGAGCTTGGCAA
>JANPDQ010000435.1:0-4034 GCA_031431575.1 Polaromonas sp. | reverse complement strand
TCGGCATACACGCGCATGGCAGCGTAAGCGTCATTGGCGGCGTAGATCAATTGCGCTTCTGTCAGCTGCGGGTTGGCCCAGTTGGATGTGCTGGCTTTTTTGGATTTGATAAACCGTTTGTTGAACAGCACTGCCACCGCGCCTTTGACGCCCATGTCTTTGCGGTAGCCTTGCTCGCGAAACACTGCGTTCAAATCCAGCACGCCCTGCAAGTCAACGCCCAGCTTGTAGGTAATGCGTTTTTTATCATCACCCAAGCCAAAACCAGCTTTTACGATGTCCTTTGCCTCAAGCAAGGTACCCACTACGCGCCTGCATTCGGCATCTTCCAGCTGGAAAATCCACGCCTTGTTCAGTGTTGAAAGCTGAACAATGTGGGGGCCGGTGGATGCTTCGTTTTTAGCAAAGGTAGGTTTTGATTCCGTGTCAAACCCCAAAACCGCTGATTTGTGGAGTGCCTGCAACGCGGCGCTGGCTTGCGCTGCGCTTGCAACCAGCTCTATGTGTTGCAAACCTAGTCTGTCGAAGGGCTCAAGCAGATTGATTTGCTCTTTGTCTGGGGTGTATTTTTCGGTCATTTATTGCGTCAGAATACCGCAGATGTGCCTGAAAAAAATAATTGCTGTCTTGTGTGCGGGCCTCGCGTGTCTGGCGGGCGCCCAAACGCCCTGGCTGACTGTGGTCGGCGATGCTGCAGATCCAGCCGTTGACACGATTGAGGTTGACCCCGTCGCTGTTGCTATCGACGGGCCTGCGCGCACCATGCGGGTCCGGGTCAGCCGGGCACAGGAGCGCACTAGTACAGATGGCATTGTGTTTATGTCTTACCGTTCGGTGGTGCTGTTTGACTGCGACAAGCGCAGCGCGCGGTTCTTGTCCGCTGATTTTTTTCGCGCTCCGCTTTGGCGGGGCGAGGCGCATGAGTCTATTGTTTACGCCAGCAATCTTGTTCGGCCAGTTGTTTTCAGGGGGATTGAGCCAAACCCGCTGCAGCGGATCATCCGTGCCGCCTGCCAAAGCCCAAGCGGCGATAAAAAGTAATTGGATGTCTTTTATTTGTTGCGGGGCGGGTGCTGTATGAAGACTCGATCAGGTGGGCTGGTGTACAGCACCGACGTGGGGCGCACCTGCCCAGCGTGCCGCCAAAGCACTGCACTTTGTAGCTGCAAGCAAAGCAAGCCCCTTACCAAAACGGACGGCATCGTCCGTGTATCGCTTGACTCCAAAGGCCGGGGAGGCAAGAGCGTCACGGTTATTAAAGGCGTTGCGCTTGATGCAGCAGAGCTGGCGCTGCTGGGCAAGCAGTTGCGCTCGGCCTGCGGCGCGGGCGGCACAACCAAAGACGGCGTGATTGAAGTGCAAGGTGACCATACCGCAAGCCTGGTCGCTGCATTAGAAAAGTTGCAATTCAAGGTCAGGCATGTAGGACGGTAACTTGTCGTGATGCAAAAAGTCACACAACTCACACAAGAAATACTAAACTATTAGTATCTAATTGTTTTGGTTTTCCGGCGCGTGCCAGCCACTGCGCCGTCTGAGTTTGGTGACCGGGAAGGTCCGAAAGGTAAACGTGCAAGCATCGTCTTTTCTCACTGCGGCTTTAGCGCTGCTCGTTGGCCTTGGCTTGGGCGCGGCAATACTGATGCTGTGGCAGCGGCACGTGTCAAGCCAGGCGCTGCGATTGCCATACAAGTGGCCACTGCGCGCGCGCGTCATGCTCACCAACGAAGAAGCCCAGGCGTTCGATTGGCTCAGGGGAATTTTCCCCAACCATTTTGTAATGTGCAAGTTGCCCGTATTGCGCTTTACCGTACCCGTCAAAAAAGAGCAAAAGCGCATGGCCAGGCGCTGGCAAGAACTGCTGCACGGGGTGTACTGCACTTTTACCGTGTGCACCAAAGAGGGCGCCGTAATTGGCTGTGTTGATGTGCAGGGCAGGCGTGGGCTCACGACTATCAGCCGTGAGCTGAAAGAGCGGTTGCTGGAAGACTGTGCGGTTGCGTACATTACCGTGCGGCCTACAGCGCTGCCGAATGCGGGTGTGGTTCGGTCTGCGTTTTTGGGCGAGATGAAGCAAAAAAGCACATCTGAGGAGCACACCCGTGGCGGAGACTCTAACTTCAACGCTGACCTGGTTCATTTCACCGATGAAAAACGCCAAGCGGCGCTAAAAGAGCTTAACAAAAGAGATTCACGGCCTGCGCCACTCGAAACCGAAGCGTACGACCCGGATGGCACAGGTGCTTTCGCAGTGCGCAGGCCCGGCAAGGGCCAAGTTGTATTTGATGATTCTTTTGTTGCGCCGATTGATACGCGCCGGGGCCCGCTCAGGTAGCTGGTGGCGGCTTTGTAGCGGCTTGCACTGCCAGGTGCAGGCGGTCGTTCCCAAAATACATATCAGCGCCAACGAAAAAAGTTGGCACACCAAATGCACCGCGTGCAATAGCTTCATCGGTATTGGATTTAAGTTGCGCCTTGACATGCGGCAGCGCAATACCTGCCAAAAACGCTTCAGCAGCGACGCCGGTGTCCCGGCAAATTTCTGCAAGTACGTCGTCTTGAGAAATATCCGCCTGCAGCGTGAAGTAAGCAGCAAAAGTTGACTCAATGAACGCTGGCAGTTTGTCCGTGTGCGCCGCGTCCTGCGCCAGCCACAAGCACCCGCGCATGGCTTTTACACTATTAACGGGAAACACTTTGGGCGGAAACTCAATGTGCACACCGGCTTGGTGTGCGCAGTCTTGCAGGTCTTTGAGCAGGTAGCGGTTGCGCGGGGAATCAGCATCTTCGCGGCCTGCATACATGCGCTGGTTCACGGTGTTAAAAATACCGCCAACCAGCACAGGCCGCCAACTGATTTCAATACCGTTCTGCTTTGCAAGCGGCTGGATATTGCGAAACGCGAGGTATGACCACGGGCTGGAGCAGTCGAAGAAGAACTCCATCATGGTGGGCTGACGGTTTTCGGCAGACCTGCTTGCACGCTTTCAGCCGTTTGACCAAACAGGGCCTTGCGGGCTTCGTCAGTCAATGCCGGTGCCCGCAGCTCTTTGCCTAAATCAAGCCCGCGCTTGACTGCGTGCCGTTCAAACAGCGCGTTGTACCAGCGCTCAACATGCGCAAATTTGGCTAGGTCAATGTTTTGCGCCTTGTGTGTGCGCACCCACGGGAATATCGCCATGTCGGCAATCGAATAGTCAGCGCCTGCAACATAAGCACGTGTAGCCGCCAACTGCGTGTTGAGCACGCCGTACAGGCGGTCAACCTCCTTGCCGTAGCGGTCAATGGCGTAGGGAATTTTCTCGGGCGCATAAAGTAAAAAATGGCCGTTTTGTCCGGCCATTGGCCCCAGGCCGCCCATCTGCCACATTAACCATTGCAGCACTTGGTAGCGCCCGCGTACATCGCTGAAGGCAGGTAAAAATTTACCGGTTTTTTCAGCCAAGTACTGCAAAATGGCGCCGCTTTCAAACACCGCTATTGGCGCGCCGCCGCCACTTGGGGCGTGGTCAACAATGGCGGGCATGCGGTTGTTGGGGCTGATGGCTAAAAAGCTTGGCGCAAACTGCTCGCCTTTGCCGATGTTTACGGGGTGAAAGTTAAACGGCAGGCCGCACTCCTCCAGCATGATGGAAATTTTCCATCCGTTGGGCGTTGGCCAGTAGTACAGGTCGATCATCCGGGTGTCCTTTTTCGGCTAATTCACTGGTAAGTCGAGGAAGCGAGTTCTAGGAGCCTGGGCGGCAGAAGGCGTCGAAGCGAAAATTGGCCCCAGCGAGGCCAAGTTTTTGACGATTTTGCAGCCGAATATCTAGATATTTGGCAAGAAAGCGGCGAAAAATAGACCGCTGCGGTCAATTTGCAGCCGACGTTCCTTCTGCCGCCCAGGCTCATAGCCTATTCGAGGTCTTCCATTGCCAGCAAGTGGTAACGCTGGCCGTAGCTGAAAGGCACTTTGCGTACCTCAACCATTACGCGTTCGGCTTCTTCATCCGAGTCGGCCTTGACCATCAGCGCACAGTTGCCCTGGCGCG
>JANPDQ010000434.1:0-2216 GCA_031431575.1 Polaromonas sp. | reverse complement strand
GTTTGAGCCCTACGAGATTGATTCGACTGAAATGATTGACCTGTTAGCCATCACGAATTCGCCAGAAACAGCCATGCGCCTTGACGCCATTCAAGGCATGCGCCTGTTTGTAGACCTGGAGCGCAACGGCAAGGCTGAGCGCCAGGCGGGCAGAAACACTTTTATCAGCAGCCATACAGTTGAAGACATTGGGCGTGTGAAGGCGGTGCTGAAACACTCCATGCTCATGGTGCGCGTCAACCCTTTTCAAGCTGATGATGAAGCCGCTTGCCGCTCTGAGATTGATGCGGTGCTGGCACAAGGCGCTGACATGCTGATGCTGCCCATGTTCGATAGTGCCCATGAGCTGCAGTCGTTTGCCCGCGTGGTCGGTGGACGCGCACCGATAGTTGCCTTGCTTGAAACCAAAGGCGCGCTGGACTCGTTGCAAGACTGGATCGACACGCCTAGGCTGGTGGAAGTGTTTGTGGGCCTGAACGATTTGCACTTGTCGCTTGGCTGCCGGTTCATGTTCGAACCGTTGGCCATGGGCCATGTTGAGCGTGTTGCGCAAGCAGCCAAAATGCGGGGGTTGCGGTTTGGTTTTGGTGGAATTGCACGCTTGGATGAAGGCGCTTTGCCAGGTCGTGATGTTTTGGCGGAGCATGTTCGACTTGGCTCACAAGCGGTTATTTTGTCGCGCACATTTTTCAGCACTGACTCGCTTGATGCCGCTGAAAAAGCCATTGCGGAGCTGCGCAAGTGCGAGTCAGCACTGGCTTTGCGCAGCAGTGGTGAAATGGCACAGGACAAAGCGAGGATCGCTCAGCTGATCCGCGAAGTGGCTGACAACATGAAAGCTGCCGCATGAAGCGGCTGGTAGACATTGCTTTGTCGCTGCTGGCGCTGGTGCTGCTGTCGCCCATTTTGCTGGGTACCGCGCTGGCAGTTTGGGTTGATTCGGGTCTGCCGATCTTGTTTAAGCAAACCCGGGTCGGGGTGGGTGGAAGGCTTTTTGGCATGTTTAAATTTCGCAGCATGCGGCGTGATGCTGAATCGACAGGCCCGTATTTCACGCAAGACAACGATGCACGCATCACGCGGGTCGGTAAGTTCATTCGCCGCACCAGCATTGACGAGCTGCCGCAGCTCATCAATGTGCTGCTGGGCGACATGAGCCTGGTGGGCCCGCGCCCAGATGTGCCAGCGCAGCAGGCTTTGTACAGCGCTGATGAGTGGCAACAGCGCTGCAGCGTGCGGCCCGGAATCACCGGGCTGGCGCAGGCACTTATCCGCAGCGTGGGCACGCACCAGGACCGCCTGGCGCTTGACCTGCGCTACACGCGTGAACACAACGCTTGGCTGGACCTGAAAATCATGTGGCTGACGCTGGGCCGACTCAATGGCAAAGGCGGTAACTGATGTGCGGCATATTTGGTTACTGGAGCCGCAGCCGAGTGCCGTTGGCTGACGCTGCGCTGGAGACAATGGCGCAAAAGCTGGTGCACCGCGGGCCTGACGACCAAGGCATTTGGCACCAGTCGCTGCGCGGCGTAGGGATTGGCAACCGGCGCTTGTCGATTATTGACATTGGCGGTGGGCACCAGCCTTTTGTCAGTGATGATGGCCAAGTGGCGGTGGTGCAAAACGGTGAAATATTCAATTTTGTTGAGCTGGCCAACGAGCTGCGGGCGAAAGGCGTGCAGCTAAAAACCGCGTCTGACACAGAAGTGATTTTGCGCTTGTATGAACGCGAAGGCATCGGCTTTGTCAGCAAACTCAATGGCATGTTTGCCATTGCGATTGACGATGCGCGAGAAGATGCTGTGTACCTGGTGCGCGACCGTGTGGGCGTTAAGCCGCTTTATGTGCTGGACGACGGGCAGCGCATGCTGTTTGCGTCAGAAATCAAGTCAATTCTGCCTCTAGCCCAATTAAATCAGGCGCAAACAGCTATTGATTTAGTAGCAATTCATCACTACCTGACGTTCAACTACATTCCCGCACCGTGGACGATTTACGAGAACATCAAGCACGTCATGCCCGGCACGTGGATGAAATTCACGCGTAATTCTGCGGTACAAACCCAGCGTTGGTGGAGCTTGGCCGACCAGCGCGAACAAGACTTTAATTTTGGCGATTGGTCCGAACAGTTCATGGCGATTTTGGACGACGCCACGCGAATACGGTTACGGGCTGATGTACCGTTTGGCGCATTTTTATCGGGCGGGGTAGAC
>JANPDQ010000433.1:0-17122 GCA_031431575.1 Polaromonas sp. | reverse complement strand
ACTGCCCCAGACCAGTTTGATGACGTTCCAGCCCGCGCCAGCAAACAGCTTTTCCAGCTCGTCAATGATGCGGCCATTGCCGCGCACCGGGCCGTCGAGCCGCTGCAAATTGCAGTTAACGACCCAAACCAGGTTGTCTAAATTTTCACGTGCGGCCAGCGTCAGGGCGCTCATCGATTCAGGCTCGTCCATCTCGCCGTCGCCAAACACGCCCCAGACTTTGCGTGTTGAGCAGTCCAGCAAACGCCGATGCGTCAGGTAACGCATAAAACGCGCGTGATAAATCGAGCTGATCGGCCCAATGCCCATTGAGCCGGTGGGGAACTGCCAAAAGTCCGGCATCAAATACGGGTGTGGGTAACTGCACAGGCCTTGCGCACCGGTAGCAGGGGCGGTCAATTCTTGCCGATAAAAGCGCAAATCCTGCTCCGTCAAACGGCCTTCCAGATAAGCCCGTGCATACACACCCGGTGCGCTGTGCGGTTGAAAAAACACCAAATCGCCCCGGTGCTGGCCATCTTGCACACCCTCTCGCGCGCGAAAAAAGTGGTTGAACCCGGTCTCAAACAAATCAGCGGCACTCGCATAGCTTGCAATGTGTCCGCCCAACTCGCTCGACCCGCCAGACTCGGCCTGATTGGCCCTCACCACCATGGCCAGCGCGTTCCAGCGCATCAGTGCGGCAATGCGCTCTTCAATCGCCAAATCACCCGGGAAGGCGGGTTGCTCATCAACGTGAATGCTGTTGACATAAGGCGTACACAGCTCGGGCTGCCAGCCAATCCGCTGGGCTCTGGCGCTGCGGCTTAAAACGTCGAGCAACTGGCGTGCTCGTTCTGGGCCTTGGCTTAAAACCAGCGCCTCAAATGCTTCGCGCCATTCGGCTGTTTCTTGTGGGTCAGGGTCTTGATCATTAACTTGCATAGTGACTTGACTTTAAGCAAATTCACGCAAAAGGTGCTGCTTTAAAATAAGGATAAAACCCCGTTTCAAGGCACAAAATGCCGAAATTTAACCAAATATTGATGCTATGCAGCTTGATAAAACCGATTTGAAGATCATCGACGAATTGCAGCGCGATGGCTCGTTGTCCAATGTTGAGCTGGCCAGGCGCGTGCATTTAAGCCCCTCACCCTGCCTGGCGCGCGTCAAGGCGCTGGAGGCATCCAAAGTCATTGACCGCTATGTAGCCATTGCCAGCGCCGCCGCCTTGGGGCTGGGGTTGAGCGTTTTCATCTCCATCAGCCTGAGGAGCCAGAGCAAAGACGCACTGGCTGAATTTGAACGCCGTATTTCCGAGCACGACGAGGTGATGGAGTGCTATTTGATGACCGGCGACAGCGACTATCTGATTCGCGTGGCGGTGGCCGACATTGGCGCGCTGGAGAAATTTATTCTGAACCAGCTCACGCCCATTGCCGGTATTGAAAAAATCCGCTCCAGCTTTGCACTCAAGCAGGTGCGCTACAAAACTGCGTTGCCGTTGCCGTATGTTCTGACGCCGGTAGAGTTTGCCAAATAGCTATTTTATTTGTAGCTGCTAGCGCCCGATTTAATTGGACTACATACACTTTTTATGCAAAAATCTGCGCCTACCGCCGCCGGGCAGGCTTGCGTGAATTGTCGTAGAACGTGGGGGGCTTGTTGGCAAGCCATTCAATGAAGGTCGCTATTTCCGGGTGCGCTTGCAGTGCAGGCCAGGTGTTGAAGTTTTTTGCCAGCTCGCGCTCACTGAAAGTGGCGTGAATTTTGCGGTGGCAAATGCGGTGAATGTGCGCAGTGTTTTCCAGCGTTTTTCCGCCCTGGCTTTTTGGCACCAAGTGGTGCTCGTCAATGCTACGGCCCGGCACCATTTGGCGGCCGCATAGCGGGCAACTTACTGGTGGGGCAGGCACACAGTGCCCTAGCGGCTCTATGCCCCTTAAGGCGCGACGTGAAACCATATGCAAAACACCTACAGGTATCAATTGCTATTTTAAAAATAGCGTCTAGCGCCCGAATGTATTGGGCTACAAGCTGTTTTTATACACAATTCAAGCAACGAAAAGTCTCAACGCAACAGGTCGGTCAGTGTTGATTCACCCTCAATTTTTCTGATTTTAGTGAGAACATCATGCTTGCGGCGGCTGCGCTCGCGTTTAGAGTCCTGGGTAGAGTCGCTAGCGGTGCTGTCAATGAATTGCACACGGCGCTTGGTCGTGTGGCCCATCGTATTGAGCCGTCTGCTCAACAGTGCCATCACATTGTTGGCGCTGGTGCTCCCCATGGTTTCGTGCCAGATGGCAATGTGCAGGTTTACTGCAAGGGCCGCTCCTGCAGGCTGCTCAGGGTCAGTGCCGCGCAGGGCAGCCGCCATGATCTGGCTGGCTGAAGCTGCCATCGCGTCGCGGCTAATGGGGCCTTCCACCAGGATTAAAAAATGGTTCTCATCGTGGCGAATCAGGCTGTCGATGTCGCGCGACGCTCCGCGCATTACATTGCCAATTTGTCGCAAAATATGGCTGCGCTGTGTGCTGGCTGCCAAGCCGGCGTAGCGGGGCGCGTCTAACCAGCGCAACAAAATCACCCCACTGCCGGATGTGTGGCGGCTGCCGCGCAGCAAGAGCCGCGGCAGCCGCGTTTTGGTTCTTTCGGCAAGCAGCAGCCCGGTCTCAGGGTCGTAGTCGGCCAAAGCCTGAGCCCGTTTGCTTGAGTAGAACTGCGCTCGGCTTCGCCAGAAAAGCGTCGCAAAAAGACCCAACAAGCCTGAAGCCGAACCTAGCATGCCCAACAGTTGCGCTAGTTCAATATGTGCGAACCAGCCAAGGTTGTAGCTCACACGGCTTAGCGCGGGCAACCCGATTGGTACCAAGCCAAGCAGCAGCCAGCCGTTAAATTTGTTGCCGCGCAGCGTAAGCCAGGCCATTGCACCGAGCACCGAAACAATTGCCAAGCCAGTCCAGATATTTCTTGCGCTGCGAGGCACTGCCTCAAGCTCAACAGCCGTTATTGCTGCAAGCAACAAGCTACCCAGCGCAAAACCCCCGAGCAGTCTGTACAGCCAAGGGTGCGTATCCCGGGCGTAGCTGGCCCGTGCCATCAGCCATGTGCCGGATGCCAGCGCTACAAAAGACGTCGCCCATGGCATGTTCTGGTTCAGGTGCTGGCTGCCAGGCCACAACTGCCAGCCTGCAAGCCCCAGCAGCACCAGTTGGCTAAAGAGCATTGAAACTACAAACGCAGCCAGCCATAAAAACACGGTGTTGCGCGCAAGGGCGTAAGCGGTGACAGAAAGCACCGCTAGCAGGCTGAAGGTGCCAACCAACACGCCAATCAACGCACCCGCACCAAAGTCCCCTGTGCTGTACTCAATGGGCGAAAGCAGCTGAGGCCGCTCTGCCATGACGCTTTGATTTTCGAGAGAAATGAAATACGTTCGTGGCCCGGCGGTGTTGGTTTTAATCTCAAAAGTCGGTGTACGCGTGCGCAGTGGCCATTGCGCGGGCGCAACAAGATTGCCCGCAGTTACGCTGGTCCATGCGCCTTGCCCGTCAACCGCAAACAGCGTCACCCTGGTTGGATTAACCCTGGGAATACGCAAATACCAAGTGCCTACCGTGGCTGTAGGGGCTAGGGTAAAGCGCATCCACACGTCCTGCGTGGGGCTGGTCGGCAGCTGTGTACTTGTGGTGACGTCTTGAAATGCCCAGGCTTGTGCAGCACTTAAAAAAACCGCAGGCCAAAGCTTTTGCTCACTGGTGTCTGGGGTTTTGCTTGGCTTTGGCACTGCCACCCATTGCAGCGGCGCTTCTAGCTTTGGTTGCGGGCTGTCGGCGTACAAGCCGTCGAAGGTCTGCGCCCCGGCAAACTGGCTCCAAAGACTCGCAACCAGCAGCAAAGCTAAAAAAATCGCTTTCACAGGCCGCCGAACTTCAAAGATACTTTTCTTTACGCATTTGCAGATTGTAGTGAGTACTAAACAGGTAATTTGGGTATTAATACCAAAGCTTAGTAGGCGGCTAACTCCTTTAGCCGCATCGTGGCAGGCGAATATATGGCGCAATTCACTATTTAAATAGTAGCTATTTGCGCCCGTTTTTAAAAGGCTACGGGCCTATTTGATATAAAAAATCTATTCGCGTAGGGTTGTCGGGTCGCGCTTTAGGGTTTGCCCAGCAATTAGCGCGGTGCTGTGGGCGGTGGCGGGCGACGCTTGCGTGCTGCAAGCGGCGGCAAGCGAGGCTCAGACTCGATGGCGTTGATCTTGTCGAGAACGTCCTGCCGTCGTAAGGACGAGTCTTCAGTCGAGTCCGCGGCCGGCACGCTGGATGCGGTGTCAACAAACTGCACTGCGCGCTGGGTGCCCGCAGACATCTGGTTCAACCGCGTGTTCAGCAGCTCTACCACCTCATCAGCCGTGGCGGCTTGCTCGCTGGCATGCCAGATGGCGATATGCAGATGGTACAAATTGGGTTTGCCTGCTTTTTCAGAGGCTCGAAGGCAAGATGAAATAACCTGCGTTCCCAACGAGGCCAGCGCCGTCCGGTTTACTGGCCCCTCAATCAGCATGAGAAAGTTGGACTCGTCAAAGCGAGCGGCGGTATCAATGTCGCGCACCACGCGTTGCAGCATGCTGCCGAAAAGCATCAACGCATCAGCGCGCTTTGCGGGGCTGAGCGTGTTGATGTTCTTGTTGTAGTCCACCCAGCGAAGCATCATCACGCCGCAGTTGAGTTTGAGTCGGTCGGCGCGCAGCAGCAATCGCGGAAGATGCACTTTGACAACGCTGGCCAACGTGAGCCCAGTTGCAGCATCGTAGCTGTCCAGTGCAACTCTTCTTTCAGTGGTGAGCAGGGTGGAACGGCTGCGCCAGCACAGCGCTAAAAAAAGCCATATGAGCCCGGCTTGCGTCAAAAACACGCTGATAGTTTGCGTGGTGTCAACTTGCTGCACCCAGCCATAGTTGTACGCCAGGCGGCTCGAAGCTGCTGCAGCCAGCGGTACCAACCCGCTTAGCAGCCAGAAGTTCCAGCGTTGCCCCTTTATGCACAACCACACGAGCGAGCCAATTACTGCCAGCAACACCAACGCAACCCAGCCGTAGAACACGTCGCGCGGTAAATTGCCCTCAGTTGCCAGCGTAATAGCTGCCAGAGTGATGCTGCCCCCTACGCAAAACGCCAGCAGCCGGTACACAGCGGTGCTGGTGGCTTTGGCGTAGCTGGCTTGGGCACAAAACCAGCTACCTGTGGCCAGGCCCAAGAGCGGCGCAGTCCACTGCATGGCCCGGTTAAGGTACAGGCTGTCTGGCCATAGTCGCCAGCCACCGTAACCCATTAAAACCAGATTTGTCAGCAAAATAGTGGTGATGAATGCAGCTAACGACAAGAAAACAGTATTGTTATTTAACTGGTTGGCGGCAAGGCAGAGCACTATCAAAATACCGTACATGCCAAACATCAGCCCGATGAGCGTGCCGACCCGCGACGAGCCGTCTGAAAAGTCGATTGGACTCATCAATAAAGGCTGCTCGCCAAGCGGGCTGTGGTGCTCAAAACGCATGAAATACGGTTGCGCAGTAACCCGGCTTTGCACCTCAAAGCTTGGTACGCGTGTGCGCAAGCTCCACAGCGATGGCGCAATTGCCATTCCCGCAGATTGCACTTGCCACGTCCCATCGACGCCAGCGCTGTAGAGGCTGACTTTTTTAAGGTTGGTTTTTGGAATGCTCAGTATCCAGCTTTGCGGAGTTGGCGTGGCTGCAAGCGTGAAGCTGGCCCATACGTCATTGCCCGGCCCGGTTGGCAGCATGGTGCTGGTGGTGTACGGCTGAAATGGCCAGCTTTCAGGGCTGGCAACAAACGCTTCAGGCAGGCTGGTTGCCGAACTGCCTAATGCGCTTACCCACTGCAATGGCTGGCTGAGTGCAGGCTGAAGGCTTTCGGCCGACCGGCGATCAAATACCTGCGCGCTGCAAATCCCGGCTGTCAGCAGGTATAAAAAAACAAGCTTGTGTAGCAGTGAGCGCATCAAACAGGAGTTTGTGAGATTTTCTGGTTAACTCTGACTGGGCGGGTCGTCGCGGGTGGGTCGGAATGGGTGGGCTGAATTTCGGTCGAAATAGTCAAGAATTTGGGCAGTGCTTGCAATAAATCTGTATGCGGGTCATCAAGAAAATCCAGATTGCGATGCTGCCGTAAACGCTAAAAAACGGCGGCAGCAAGCGCTGCTGGCCTACCGCTCCGTTTCATCATTAAAGCGCAAGCGGCTGACAATCCAGCAGGCTGCTGCTATCAGTAAAATTGCGCCGCTTTCGTACAGCAAGATAGACGGGTCGCCCTCTTTGCCTTGCAAAATAATCAAGCGGCTCAGTGCCGTCATGGCAATAAACAGCGGAATGGTGATCGGAATGCGGTGGCTGGCGTAAAACGCGCCCAGCATGCCCAGAACCTCAGCGTAAATAAACATCAGCAGCAGGTCTTTGAGTTCGACCTTCCGGTTCTCAATGAGCAGCATCACTTCTTGCGCCATGGCGGCAACCGTGAAAAACGCAATGATGACCAGAAAGGACTTTTCAACAAAGTGAATGATGCTTTTGACGTTCATCCGATACTCCTAAATTTATAGCTGCTTGCGCCCTATTTTATTGCGCTGGAGGCAAAAAAGACCATTATTTCTTACATTTTGGCCTGAAAAACCAGCCCAGCGTGCTCCCGCAGCGCATGGAACTTGATTTTGGGCCATTGCTGCTCAACCGCCCGCAGGGTAGCGCTGTGGTCAACCAGCAGTGTGGGCGCATCAACAGCATCTAGCGCGACACGGTGCGCATTGGCATCCATGAATTTTTTCAGCTCGTTGGCGTCGTCACATGTCACCCAGCGCGCCAGATTGAAGTTACTCGGCATGATGCGGGCTTTGACGCCGTATTCATGCTCCAGCCGGTGCGCGACCACTTCAAATTGCAACTGGCCGACTGCGCCCAGCAAAAGCAGTGAACCCGCGATGGGCCTGAACACCTGAATCGCTCCTTCTTCTCCTAACTGCGTCAGGCCAGCGCGTAATTGCTTGGTTCGCAGCGGGTCAGCCACTTCAACGGCACGAAACATCTCCGGTGCAAAAAACGGCAGCCCCGTGAACTGCAGCGCTTCGCCTTCGGTCAGCGTGTCGCCCAGCTGCAGCACACCGTGGTTGGGGATGCCGATGATGTCACCTGCAAAAGCGGTATCCAGCAACTCGCGCCGCTGGCTCATGAAGCTGACGACGGTGTTGGGCCGCAGCTCTTTGCCGCTGCGCACCACTTTTAACTTCATGCCGCGCGTGAACTCGCCACTGGCAACGCGCAAAAACGCGATGCGGTCGCGGTGCGCCGGGTCCATGTTCGCCTGGATTTTGAACACCACACCAGAGAATTTTTTCTCTTCTGGGTGAACTACCCGCTGCATGGCGCTGCGGTCAGCCGGGGCGGGTGCCAGGTCAACCAGTGCGTCCAGCACTTCCTGCACGCCAAAGTTGTTGATGGCCGATCCGAAGAACATCGGGGTTTGTTTGCCTGCCAAAAATAGGTCGCGATCAAACTCAGGCGTTGCACCGGCCACCAACTCTATTTCGCCTTTGGCTTGCTCATATTCGGCACCAAAGCGTCTAGCGGCCTCGGCATTATTCAGGCCTGCCAGAATTTCATCATCACCGCCGGCTTTGTCTTCACCGGGGCTAAAGACGCGCATCCGGTCTTCACGGCGGTCATACACGCCGTGAAACAGCTTGCCTATGCCCACCGGCCAGGTGAACGGCACAACAGCCATGCCCAGCTCACGCTCAATCTCGTCCATCACCGTCATCGGGTCTTGCACCTCGCGGTCCATCTTGTTGACGAAGGTCAATATCGGTGTGCCGCGTGCCCGGCAAACTTGCAGCAGGCGGCGGGTTTGGGGTTCTACTCCGTTGGCCGCGTCAATCACCATCAGTGCTGCATCAACCGCGGTTAAAACGCGGTAGGTGTCTTCTGAAAAGTCCTGGTGACCGGGTGTGTCGAGCAAATTAATCACGCAGTCGCGGTATTCCATCTGCATCACCGATGAGGCCACTGAAATGCCACGCTGCTTTTCAATTTCCATCCAGTCGCTGGTGGCGTGGCGTGCAGCTTTACGGGCTTTGACGCTGCCGGCAATTTGAATCGCACCCGAGAACAGCAGCAGCTTTTCAGTTCGCGTGGTTTTCCCGGCGTCGGGGTGGGAGATGATGGCAAACGTGCGGCGGCGTTTGACCTGTTTTTCGATTTCGGTAAATTCGTGCGGTGAAGACATAACTTTCTATTATCGGCGACGCGTTTCATTTTTCAGGTTGTCGGGTGAACCGTGGTTGCCGCACACCATCAATCACTACTTCTTCATTGAACATCGCCGCAGGCCGCACCCACAGGCCATGCTCGCCGTACAGCGCCCGGTAAAGCGTCATCGGCTGTAAATCCTCGCTGTGGCGCACCGTGCCGATGACTTCATACAGCATGCCCTTGTAGTGCTTGTACAGGCCGGGCGGTGTTGTGATGAGAGGCGGGAGTTGTTCTGACATAGTGCATGAATGGGACAATGGGGGTTATGCATCCTAAAGCCCTTCTAGACAGTTGCTCTGATTTACTCAAGCACGTTCTCAAATTTGACCAGCCCGCCGACATGATGTTGTCGAAGTATTTCCGTGAGTTTCGCCTCGGGCCGCGTGAGCGCGCCACATTGGCTGAAACCGTCTACGGTGTGCTGCGCAAAAAAAACCTCTACACCTACCTAGCCCAACATGGCCACGGCGCGCCTGAACGGCGGCTGGCGATTCTTGGCTTTGCGGCTGATCGTGAATTTTTAATGGCGGCGCTGACTGATCAGGAAATTGATTGGCTCAAGCGTTGTGATCAGGTCAAACCGGAAGACCTGATGGAGTTGCATCGCCACAACCTGCCAAATTGGCTGGTCGAGCCGCTAAAAGCGCAGCTGGGTGATGACTTCTGGCCATTGGTCGAAAGCCTGAATGCACCTGCCGGGCTGGATTTGCGCGTCAACACACTCAAGGAAAAACGCGCAGATATTCAGAAAGAGCTGAGCAAAGCTGGCCTGAAAACCGTCGCCACGCCGTATTCCCCTTGGGGTTTGCGTCTGGCTGATAAATCTCAGCTGGGCAAACTCGATGCTTTTACGCGCGGTGCGATTGAAGTACAAGACGAAGGCTCTCAATTGCTAGCTTTGCTGGTGGACGCCAAAAGAGGCGAAATGGTGGTGGACTTTTGCGCTGGGGCGGGCGGAAAGACGCTGGCGCTTGGCGCGACGATGCGCAGTACGGGTCGGCTCTATGCGTTTGACACGTCAGGCCACAGGCTTGCGGCGCTTAAACCGCGCCTGGCACGCAGCGGTTTGTCAAACGTGCACCCGGTGGCGATTGCGCATGAGCGCGACGACCGCATCAAGCGCCTGGCGGGCAAAATTGACCGTGTTTTGGTAGATTCGCCCTGTTCTGGGTTGGGCACACTGCGTCGCAATCCGGATCTGAAATGGCGACAGAACCCCAAAGCGATTGACGAGCTGGTCGCCAAGCAAACCGCCATTTTGCAAAGCGCTGCACGGCTTTTGAAGCCCGGCGGGCGTCTGGTGTACGCCACGTGTAGCGTTCTACGCGAAGAAAATGAAGCAATAGCTGAAGCCTTCACTGCTGCCAATAGTGACTTCAACCCCCTTGAAGTTGGCCCTATCCTGACCCATTTAGGGGTAGAACATGCGCCAACGCTGTGCAGCGGCCCCTACCTTCGGCTATGGCCTAACCGCCATCAAACGGATGGTTTCTTCGCTGCAGTATGGCAAAAGAAGGCGTTAGTTTGACGTATTTTCGGAATTTTTAACGTATTTTGCAGGACGAAGCTGGTTTCGGCGTTGTAAGCGCGATTTTTTACGACAGCTTCAACACTCTGGCAAAAAGCCGCCGTAAAGCTTAGAATGCTGAAACTGTTTCGACGTTTGCAAAACGACACTTCGACGTTTGCCTGCAAAGTCCCCCACAAAGGATTCATATGATGTTGTTTGATGCTGGCCTGGAGTGGCTGGCTCACGGGTTACTGGCTGCAAGCTGGTGGCAAATCGTTTTGTATGCGCTGGTGACAACGCACATCACTATTGCCAGCGTAACGATATATTTGCACCGCCATCAGGCGCATCGCGCTATGGATTTGCACGCGCTGCTTGCTCACTTTTTTCGCCTGTGGCTTTGGCTTGGTACGGGTCAAGTCACCAAAGAGTGGGTGTCTATTCACCGCAAACACCACGCCAAGTGCGAAACGCTCGAAGACCCCCATAGCCCGCAGGCACACGGTATTGAAAAGGTCTTCTGGCAAGGTGCCGAGCTGTATCGCGCGGAAAGCAAGAACAAAGAAACCATGAGCAAGTATGGTCATGGCACGCCAAACGACTGGATTGAGCGCAATGTTTACACTCGCTTTAGCTGGCAAGGCGTCGGCTTGATGATGGTGATCAACCTCGCACTGTTCGGAGCTGCGGGCTTGGCAGTGTGGGCAGTACAAATGGTTTGGATTCCGGTCACAGCGGCCGGCATCATCAACGGCATCGGCCATTACTGGGGCTACCGCAATTTCGAAGCACCCGATGCGAGTACCAACATTTCGCCTTGGGGCATCATGATTGGCGGTGAAGAACTGCACAACAATCACCACACTTACCCTACCTCGGCCAAGTTTTCGGTCAAGCCATACGAGTTTGATATTGGTTGGGTTTATATTCGTGCGCTCGAAAAAATGGGTTTGGCGAAGGTAAAAAAAGTGCCGCCGAAAATGCAGCTCGGTGCTATTGCTCCTGTCGCAGACGAAAAAACCCTGGAGGCATTGATTGCCCACCGTTATGAAGTCATGGCTGGCTATGCAAACGCGCTGCGCAGTGCGTGCAACGCAGAAATTGCCGCCTTGAAGTCGCGCAATGCCGATGCATCGGTTTTGCGTAAAGCCAACCGCTGGCTGCACCGCGATGACGACAAGGTGCCTACCGCTGCCAAGCCGCAATTGGCTCAGGCCAGAGCCGAGCATCCGGTACTCGACAAAATGGTTATCATGCGAGAAGAGCTGCGCCAGATGTGGCTCACAACGTCTGCCTCGCGCGAACAACTTACGGCGGATCTTCAGGCCTGGTGTCACCGCGCTGAAGAAAGCGGTATCGCGGCACTCCACGAGTTTTCAATGAAGCTGCGCGCCGTTAGAGCCTAAGCCTCGTTTACCAATCTCAGCCGCGCTGGTGCTTCGGCAGCAGCGCGGCTTTTTTGTTGCCAGCTCTGACTAGATTTAGGCAGCCTTCACCCGACGCGAGAATGTGCATCAGAGCTTTGCTTGCAAAGCGCACGTGCTCACAGCTAATGAGAGTCGAGAGTCGCAACCAAAGCAGTCGTGAACACCAGACGTAAAAAAACCGCTGTGCATTACTGCCAGCGGTTTTTATGGGAACGCCAAAGCGCTGAGTTACTTCAGCTTGATCTCTTTGTATTCCACGTGCTTGCGAGCTTTCGGATCAAATTTCATGTTCAACTTTTTGTCAGTAGTGGTTTTCTTATTCTTGGTGGTCGTGTAAAAGTGACCTGTGCCGGCGGTTGATTCCAGCTTGATTTTCTCGCGTGCGCCTTTAGCCATGATTATTTTCCTTAATCTAGTACTTAAACTTCACCGCGGGCACGAAGATCCACTAGGATCGCGTCAATGCCTTTTTTGTCGATCAAACGCAAACCTGCGCTGGTGATACGCAAACGCACCCAACGGTTTTCCGTCTCGACCCAAAAGCGGCGGTACTGCAAATTCGGCATAAACCGACGCTTGGTTTTGTTGTTGGCGTGGGAAACATTGTTTCCTACCATCGGGCCTTTGCCCGTTACCTGACAGACGCGTGCCATGAGCACTCTCCGTAAAAAAATAAAATCGGATGCGAAAAAGCAAATATGGCTTTTCCAGCGAAGCCTCAGAGTATAGCCTGAAATCTGAAAAATACTATCAATTCTTGCGGCAAAGTTACTAGCTTTGCTCCAGAAACCGCTGCGCGTCCAGCGCCGCCATGCAGCCTGTGCCTGCGCTGGTAATCGCCTGGCGATAAATATGGTCTTGTACATCACCCGCAGCGAACACGCCCGGCACGCTGGTCATGGTGGCAAAGCCGTCCAGGCCTGTTTTGGTAATGATGTAGCCGCCTTTCATGTCGAGTTGTCCAGCGAAGATATCGGTATTGGGCTGGTGGCCGATGGCAATGAAGCACCCTTTAAGAGAAATATCTTGCGTTGATTCGTCGGCGGTGCTTTTCAGCCGCACGCCCGTCACGCCGCTGGCATCCCCCAAAACTTGCTCTAGCGTGTTGAATGTCTTGAGCACGATCTTTCCAGCAGCGACTTTTTCATGCAACTTGTCGACCAAAATTGCTTCAGCTTTGAACTTGTCGCGACGGTGTACCAGGTAGACCTTGCTGGCAATGTTGGATAAATACAGTGCTTCTTCAACCGCAGTGTTGCCGCCGCCAACGACGCAAACGTCTTGCTCGCGGTAGAAGAACCCGTCGCAGGTTGCGCAACCGGACACGCCCCGGCCCATGAATGCGGTTTCGCTTTCCAGGCCCAAATATTTTGCTGATGCGCCAGTGCAAATAATCAGCGAGTCACACGTATAGGTGCCGCTGTCGCCAGTCAAAGTAAACGGGCGTTTCGAAAAATCAACCGTATGAATATGGTCAAAAACAATTTTGGTTTTAAAGCGCTCGGCGTGCTCCAAAAATCGTTGCATCAGCTCTGGCCCCTGCACGCCCTGCGCGTCAGCAGGCCAGTTATCGACGTCGGTGGTGGTCATGAGCTGACCCCCCTGCGCAATGCCGGTGATCAGCACCGGGTTTAAGTTGGCGCGGGCTGCGTACACTGCTGCGGTGTAACCCGCCGGGCCGGAGCCCAAAATGAGGACTTTGGAATGGTTCATAGTACAAACTGATGTGGGGGCCCGCTGTCAGTTACAGTCCAGACGGTTGAGATAAATGAAAAGTGTAGTTGTGAGATTGTGGCTACTTACAATAAAACCAGCTGCACAAAGCGTCCAAGCGTTTAACGAATTGAGGAGATTGTGATGTCTACGATGGTATCTAACCTCGAGCTGATCCGCCGGGTTCCTCTATTTTCCATGCTGACTGCCAGCCAGGCAGAGTCGGTTGCAGATGCTGTCATTAAGTCGAGGTTCAAGCGTGGTGAAGCGATTGTCGAGCAAGGCAAAAAATCGAACGCACTCGCCATCATTTTGACCGGGAGAGCGCGTGTTATCACTACTGATGGGCGCGGGCGTGAAGTCATTTTGGCCTCGATGCAGCCGGGGGACTACATCGGCGAGATGAGCCTGATTGACAACGAGCCGCATTCGGCCACCGTTCGCGCTGAAGTGCAAACTGATGTTCTGGTGCTTGGGCGGCTTGAATTTGCCCGCTGCTTGCCAGAAAATTCATCGATGGCTTATGCGGTCATGAAAGGCCTGGTGCAGCGCTTGCGCCATGCGGATCGCAAAATCGAATCGCTGGCGTTGATGGATGTTTACGGCCGCGTGGCGCGCACTCTGCTGGAGTTTGCTGTGCCTGATGCGCATGGCAACGCAGTGATCAAGGACCGTGTTTCGAGGCAGGATCTGGCAAAAATGGTGGGCGCATCCCGTGAAATGGTTAGCCGCGTCATGAAGGACCTTGAAGACCGCGGATTCATCGAAACCCTGGCAGGTGGCTCGGTGATCGTTAAAGAAAGATTGAACGCTCTGGGCTGACTTTTTTGCTGCAATTTTGCGCACGGCTGTTCATACCCAACCGAGTTGCTTCGGCTTTGTATCAAATAGCGTTTTGCCAAAGAGCGCTTCAGCGATTGCGGTAAGCTCCTAGCGGCATGACCTATTCACTAGACACTCTTAATTCCCGCAACTCCGCCACCATGCCGCAGCCGAGCGGTTTCAGTCGTTTCACGCAAGAGCTTGGGCTGGTTCTGGGTCTGCTTGGCCTGGTGTTCTGGCTGGCCGCTCTGCTCAGTTATTCGACCCAGGATGCCGCATGGTCAACCTCTGGTGCAGCTCAAATCGTCGGCGGATCTCCCCTTGGCAATTGGGGCGGGCGCTTGGGCGCTTACCTTGCTGATGCGAGTTATTTTTTGTTCGGCTTTTCCGCTTGGTGGCTTCTGGCGGCGGGCGCCCGCGTGTGGCTGGCTAGTTTGGCGCGCTGGTTGCGCGGCGACGCGCACGTTCGTGCCGCTTGGGGTCGTACTACGTTCTGGCTGGGTCTGCTGGTACTGTTGATGGCAAGCTCTGGGCTGGAATGGTCGCGGCTGTATCGTTTTGAAGGCAAGCTTCCCGATCAAGCGGGCGGTGCTCTGGGCTATCTCGTCGGCGGCGCGGGAGTGAAGTGGCTTGGCTTTTCAGGCTCAGGCTTGGTGTTGATTGCCCTCGGCGTAGTAGCTGTCGCAAGCGTGTTTCGCTTTTCATGGGCGCACACTGCACAGCGCCTGGGTCAGTGGCTTACGAGCCTGGTGGAATCCCGGCGTGAAAAACGCGAAGTCGCTCAAGACGTGGCGGTCGGTAAAAAAGCTGCGCAAGAGCGCGAAGACACACTCGTTGATGAGCGTATTGAAATCAAGGTGCAACACCCTGCACCAGTGTTCATTGAACCAACTTTGGTGGACATTCCCAAGAGCGAGCGCGTCATTAAAGAGAAACAAAAGCCGCTCTTCAGTGAAATGCCCGACTCCAAATTGCCACAGGTAGATCTGCTCGATGGCGCTCTGGCCAAGCAGGAAACTGTTGCGCCTGAAACGCTGGAAATGACGTCGCGCCTGATTGAGAAAAAGCTCAAGGATTTCGGCGTTGAAGTGCGCGTGGTGGCAGCAGCGCCAGGGCCAGTGATTACGCGCTATGAAATCGAGCCCGCCACTGGCGTGAAAGGCTCGCAAGTGGTCGGTTTGGCCAAAGACCTTGCCCGTGCACTCAGCCTGGTGTCGATTCGCGTGATTGAAACCATTCCGGGCAAAAACTACATGGCGCTGGAGTTGCCCAACGCCAAGCGCCAGTCGATTCGCCTGAGCGAGATTTTGGGCTCGCAGGTCTACAACGAAGCCAAGAGCCTGCTCACCATGGGCCAGGGCAAAGACATTGGCGGCCACGCGGTAGTGGCGGACCTGGCAAAGATGCCCCACTGCCTGGTAGCTGGCACCACGGGTTCGGGCAAATCGGTCGGTATCAATGCAATGATTTTGAGCTTGCTGTACAAGGCCGATGCGCGTGATGTGCGCCTGCTGTTGATCGACCCCAAGATGCTGGAGATGAGCGTTTACGAAGGTATTCCGCACCTGCTTTGCCCAGTGGTCACTGACATGCGGCAAGCGGCGCACGGCCTGAACTGGTGCGTGTTTGAGATGGAAAAGCGCTATAAGTTGATGAGCAAATTGGGGGTGCGCAACTTGGCGGGCTACAACGTGAAAATTGACGACGCGAAGGCCAAAGGCGAGTTTCTCTACAACCCGTTCAGCCTTACGCCGGATCAGCCCGAACCGCTCGAGCGCTTGCCCTACATCGTGGTGGTGATTGACGAGCTGGCCGACCTGATGATGGTCGTTGGCAAAAAAATTGAAGAACTGATTGCGCGGCTGGCGCAAAAAGCCAGAGCTGCCGGAATCCACTTGGTGCTGGCCACGCAGCGCCCCAGCGTGGACGTGATCACCGGTTTGATCAAAGCCAACATTCCCACTCGCCTGAGCTTTCAAGTATCCAGCAAAATTGACAGTCGTACGATCCTCGATGAAATGGGAGCCGAGGCGCTACTGGGTATGGGCGACTTGCTCTACAAGGCAGGTGGTTCGGGCATTCCGGTGCGGGTGCACGGCGCTTTTGTGAGCGACGAAGAAGTCCACCGCGTGGTGGCCTATCTGAAGCTGCAGGGGGAACCTAACTACATTGAAGGCATCCTAGAAGGCGGCGTGGCTGATGGCGAAAGCGGTGACCTTGGCGGTGATTTGAGTGAATCCGGTGGTGAGAAAGACCCAATGTACGACCAGGCAGTAGAGATTGTTTTGAAAAATCGCAAAGCATCTATTTCGCTCGTTCAGCGACACCTGAAGATTGGCTACAACCGGTCTGCACGCATGCTCGAAGAGATGGAAAAGGCAGGCCTGATCAGCGCCATGTCGGGCAGTGGTCAACGTGAAATTTTGGTGCCTGCAAGGGCGGAGTAGTGATGTCAAGTATCCTTTCAAGACTCTTGGTTGCAAGTTCATTTGCTATTATTTCAGTAGCTGCTTGCGCGCAAGATACGAGCGCTACAGGCCTAAATGGCTTGAAAAACCTCGAAATATTCGTCCAAAACACCAAAAGCGGGCGCGCAGCTTTCACCCAAGTGGTCACCAGCCCTGCCAAAGAAGGTCAGGCTGCAAAGACCAAAACATCTACCGGAACGTTTGAGTTTTTACGACCCAACCGCTTCAAGTTTTTGTACAAAAAACCGTTCGAGCAATCCATCGTTTCTGATGGTCAAACCCTTTGGCTGCACGATGTAGATTTGAATCAGGTGACAGCCCGCAAGTTGGCTCAGGTGCTCAATGGCACACCTGCAGCGGTGATTGCTGCGGCGGCGGATTTAAAAGGCTTGCAGGCTGATTTCGCGCTCTCGCCACTGCCTGATAAATCTCCAGCGGCTTCAGGTGTGCAGTGGGTAAAAGCCGTGCCTAAAACCAAAGATGGCCAATTGCAGAGCATTGCGGTGGGTTTAAAAACCACCGACAAGGGCGTGGAGCTCTCGGCGCTTGAAATTCTCGACAGCTTCGGGCAGCTCTCGGTCTTGACGTTTGCGCAGTTTGAAGTCAATGCGCCGTTGCCCGCCAACAGTTTTCAGTTCAAACCGCCGGCCGGTGCGGATGTGAGCAAGCAATAGCGCTTTGCCTTTCGCGTAGCGAAGAGATATGGCGCAAAGTCAGTCCGTAAAAATCAATATTCCGCTTGCGGAGCGGCTGCGCCCGCAAACCCTCGGCGACGTGATTGGCCAGCAACACCTGCTGGGTGACGGCATGCCGCTGCGCATTGCGTTTGAGTCTGGCCAGCCGCACAGTTGCATTTTGTGGGGCCCGCCCGGTG